>JALUPA010000656.1 GCA_027054335.1 Ardenticatenaceae bacterium | reverse complement strand
GTTTTGGCAGAAGGCCAGCAACCGGCTACTTATGGATCGCCGAACGGCCCTGATGCTATCCTAAACAATCGTGTTGCCCCATTAGGTGGGTTTGCCGACATTGACCGACTGCACGAATATTCATTTGGGTTCACACCGGGATTATCAGTTGATTACTTCTCTCTCAACATTCTGGACTATGGGGACTATAATCCTGTTGGCGCTACCCAACACGACGTATCTTTAGTGGCTTATAATGCTAGTAACACAGTCGTAGATACCGATACTCTTTCCTTTACCAGTGATGGATGGATCAGTACTGACGATGATTTATGGATTACAGGTGATGCCACAGCCCCGTTAGGCAGTCCTGGTAACTATCTTTTTGAAGTAGCTGGCTCCGGTATCACTCGTCTGGAATTACAATTCTCCAGCAACCTCGGCCCAGGTGCAACTGACCCCAATATGGGGCTGGCTGTCCTTTGCTTTGAACCAGAAACACCGCCCCCCACAGACACGCCGCTCGCCTGTGAAGACCTGGGCTACACCACCATCGCCGAAGATACCTGGCAGGAACACGTCATTGACGGCATGGACCCGATTACGCGGGGCTATGCCCGGCCATCTGCCGCAAATTACGCTATCGTCAACACCGGTTGGGAATGGACGGGTAACCCCAACCAGGAACAAGTCACCGAAAGGCACTCTGTGGTGACGCCCTTCGGTACCGTGACCAGCCAGGATTACGGCAATGAAGAACTGGCCGGCCAGATTCTCTGGTTTGGCGCACCGCAAGGCGCTTTTGACCAACCCAGTCTGCAAGTAACTATTGATTATGCTGGTGATGGCAGTGACCCTGGTTCCCATATCTCTCACGGCCGTATCGCCTGGTGTGACAATCCCGACATTGACCCCCCGCCGCCCAACCAGCCCCTCACCTGCAAAGACATCGGCCTGGAACCTGTGGCCAAGGCCAGCTGGGGCCAACACGTCATTCGTAACATGACCCCGGTCGTCAAAAACTTCGCCCAACCGGACAACGCCAACTACGTCATCGTCAACACCGCCTGGGCCTGGTCTGGCTTGCCTGACCAGCATCAAGTGACGGAAAAGCACAGTGTGGACACGCCGTTGGGTACGGCCGTCAGCGATGATTACGGCGACGAAGAACTGGCCGGCGAACGGATCTGGTACGACGTTCTGCAAGGCGCATTCGGTTCCGGCAATCTGCCAGTCACCATTGATTACGCCGGTGATGGCAGCGATCCCGGCTCCCATCGCTCCAAAGGTCGGGTAAACTGGTGCCGTGACCCCAATGCCCCGGACGCCTCCTCTACCTTGCTGCAACCCTTAACCGACAATGGCGCTCAGGTGGAAATAGCCTTTACCTGTAGCGACGCTGCCCCCACCCTGGTCTCGGCCACTTTGAACGACTATACCGTAGAAGATGGCCAAATATTGTGGCTGGTTCCCAATGAAAACTCTTTCTCTAATACAGTGGATGGTGGGCTGACAGCTATCTATGGTCCCGCTTTCAGTTTAGCAGTCACTTGCGCTGATGCAGGTGGTAACCAGTCTACCACTATTATAGTACCCGATCTGGGTGGTGAATAAATGTCCAGCAGCGCCAGGCACGGGGCAGCAGCACCTGAATAACCAGAACTGTTCATCCTGTGCCTGGCGCTACAAAAAAGGACGGCCGTTTTTACGGCCGTCCTTTTTCATATCCACTGAAAACTGTCTACTGAAAACTGCTCACTCGTCGTTTTCTTCCCCCAACACCCGTTCCTTCAACTGATTCACCTGAAACTGTAAAGAGTAATTCAACATATACCAGAGGCCCTTCCACGTCTCCAGGTCCAGCAAATCTTCCTTCGTCGCCCCCTCAAATGTCTCCATAATGCCCTTCACCACTTCCGGCGTAAAGCGATCCACGTGCTTCTTCACATACTCAATCATCGAGTCCGGCTGGAAGGGTTCCGGAAGTTGTTCATTCATCTTGTCTTTCACTTGATTGGCCCGGAATTTGGCCGAATAGCTGGCCATATACATCATCCCTTTCCAGGTATCTGCATCCGTCAAATCCTCAACCGTCATCCCCTCAAAACTTTCCAGGATACCCAACTGCATATCCGGCGTCATTTTACTGATATTCTCCCGCATATAGGTCAGGAAGATGAGCGGCGTATAGGGTGTAACGCTGGGGCGGGAACCAGGAACAGCCCGGTGCAGTTCTGTCACCAACTCATCTAATTCCGCCAGCAATGCCTGCCGCTGGCTCTTTGGCTCGGATACGGCCGTGTCTCCTTCCCGTTCCACCGCCGGTTCCGCCGCTTGCGCTTTTTCCGCCCAACTCTGATGGATATGACAATAAGCCGATCCCTCCACCGCATAATTCTTGCAAGGGTTCCCCGCCTTTGTCGTTGCTGCACAATGAACTTTCTCAGTCACACTCATTATTTTCGGCCTCCTACTTGCCCAAACATACCATCAATCACAACTCATCAGACAAATTATACCGCGCAATGGCCGATTGACGATTTTCAATACCGTTCACCGATTACTGCTTACCGTCTCATCAACCATTAACAAAATTGGGGGTTGACATCCATGACGCACTGTGTTATATTTTTTATGATGCACCGCGTCATAAAAAATCAAACAAATATATCAGGACCATTGGCCCACAACACAAAGCCAATAATCCGTGGAGGTAAAAAATGAGCAGCAGAATCGAATTTGAAGAGAAAACAGAAGAAGAAAAAAACTTGTTTAATAGCTTAGTAGTAGACAATGTACGCAAGGCCTACCTGGCTGGTTGGGGTGCGGCCGTTTACACCAACGACTTCATCCACAATGAATTTAACACCGTCACAGAATTGACCGACAAATTGATTGCCAAAGGTGAAGAGGCTGAAAAGAAAACGCGCAAAACAGTCTCAAAAGAAGCCACCACCAAGCAAAAGACCCTCAAGAAACGCACCAAACAACTGGAAAAAGAGGCTGACAAGCGGGTGGCGTCTTTGCTGCACACCATCAACATTCCTACCCGCTCAGATATTGACAAGCTGAACAGTCGGGTAGCTCGTCTGAGCAAGCAGTTGGATGAATTGAACAAAGCTGCCTGATTGTAAGCGTAGCTGATTTTGTTATAATCAGGCGCATCAAGCCTGTTTATCAAAGTTAAAGAAAAGAACGGGCGGACAGATATGTCTGTCCGTTCCGTTCTATAACAAAAACCGTTGGGCGATTTGGCAAATCGCCTTACATTTTAGGGTAAGCGTTCACCCCCCTCGTTCCCCTCCCTCGTTCCACGCTCCGCGTGGAATGCTCTTGCCAGACGCTCCGCGTCGCGTGGACGCAGAGCGTCCGGGTGGGCATTCCCACGTAGAACGTGGGAACGAGACGGGGGAGTGAACGGTTACATTTTAGGAGAACAGCTATGTCTGAAGAGATTATTGTAGAAGAGGAAACGACAGAAGAAACGTCAGAAAATATCATTGTGAACAACACCCGGCGTGTGCTGCTGGCGGCTGTCGGCCTGGGCGCCTTAGCTTATGAAGGCGCCGAAAAAGTCGTGCAGCGCCTGGTTGATAAAGGAGAATTGGCTGAAGAAGACGGCCGCAGCATCCTGCAAACCCTCTCTGAAAAACGCGCCGAAAAAGTACAGGCCAGCAACCAACGGGTCAGGAAAGAAGTAGACCGGCGCATGGGCGGCCTGCTTAACCGCATGAATATGCCCAGCAAACAAGATATTGACCAGCTCAACGAAAAAATCGCACAGCTAACAGCCCAAGTCGAAGCGCTCCTGGCCGAAGAAGCTGAAGCCGCCCCGGAAGAGCAGCCAGAACCGGAAACTGAAACAACGCCAGAAACCGCCTGAGACTTACGGCCGTATTCAACTCATCCGACAAGTCCAGAGAATTATTCATCATGGCTGCCACCGTTATGATGAATAATTCTCTGTTTTATTTTCTGCCTTATTCCTGCTATAATCCTTTATGACGCACTGAATCATAAAGGATGCACCTATGCCTGTCATAAAACGATACCCGAATCGCAAGCTGTATGACACCGAAGCCAAAAAATACATCACCCTGGACGGCATCGCCCAACTGATACGCCAGGGCGAAGAAGTGATCGTCATAGACCACACTACCGATGAAGATTTAACGGCCGTTACCCTCACCCAGATCATCTTCGAACAAGAAAAGAAAAAAGGCGGCTTCTTGCCCCAATCCGTCCTCACAGAGCTGGTGCGGGCCGGCGGTGACACCATGAACACCCTGCGCCGCACCCTGACCGCCCCTCTCGACCTGTTCAAACAAGTAGACGAAGAAATAGAAAAACGACTAAACCAACTGGTAGAACGAGGCGAACTGGCTACCGAAGAAGCCCGCCGCCTGCGCGGCAAACTACTCTCCCCCTCTGCCCCCTCGGAAAAAGAAACCGAAGCTGCCCCGCCGCAGCCGCGAGTAAATGTACGCGGCATCCCTTCCCGTGATGAAGTGGAAGATTTAACCCAGCAAATTGACACCCTTTCTGCCCGGTTAGATGCCCTGATCCAACGACAAACGGCCAAACCAGACACCTCCCCCAAACCCACCCCCCCTACTGACAACGACTAAACGCCCATGCTTAACCTGAAAGGCACTATCACCCGCTCCTTTCTCTTCCCGGCCCCCATAGACCTGACCATTTGCTACTACAGCGAGTTGTCCAGAATGATTCATTTAATGCCCTACATCACGCTGATACACACATACACGCCCAATCAGGTGCGCGTCCTTTATGAAACTGTGGAATTAGGTTCCTACACTATCCGCATCTACACAGACCTGGAAAGCCAGGTCTTGCCTGATAACGGAGGTATTGAAATATACCCTGTCGAATTAGCTACGGCCGTTCCCGTCATAGCCAAAGCCACTATGCGCGAATCTATCGGGCAAGGGTTATTTTCCCTCAGCGCCCAATTTTTCGACCTCGGCCACCAAACCCGCATCGAATATACCATTAAAATGCAGTCAGAATTAAAACGGCCGCGGGGGATGCGCCTTATGCCCAAACGAGTCGTCAACCGTATCGCCCGGGGCATCACCGAAAATCGCACCCGGGAAATTATAGACGGCTTCATCAAAGAATCCCTCGACGCCTTCCCCAACTGGCTGGCCGAACAAGAAGCCAATCTCCCACAAAAAGTTCAATCCGGCTACCTCTGAATCAGTTTGACAGCCGCTAACAGATTCGGTAAAACTACGTTGCTGTTACTGGTGGTTTGTGGCTAGTGGCTGGTATACAATCTGCCCGCCACCAGCAACCAACCACCAGCCACCCATAAAATACGAGGAGACTCCCATGAAAGTAGAAGGCAGCTACACATTCGCCGCTCCGCAGGAAATTATCTGGCCCATGCTGCAAGACCCGGACGTTCTGGCCAATATCATGCCTGGCTGCGAAGCGCTGGAAGTGGTCAATGAGAATGAATTCAAAGGTATTCTCAAAATCAAAGTCGGCCCGGTTCAGGGAAAATTTAACGGTACGGTGCAGTTAACTGATCTGGCGGCCCCTGAGAGTTTTACCATTCTGGTAAACGGCCGTGGCGCCCCCGGATTCGTCAAAGGTGCCGGCGATTTACACTTGGCCGAAGAAAACGGCAGCACCATCCTCACCTACGAAGGCGACGCTCAGGTCGGCGGCCGTCTGGCCAGCGTCGGCCAGCGCCTGCTGGAAACCTCCGCCAAAGCCATCATTCGGCAAAGTCTGGAAGGTTTAGACCAGCAAATTCAAGCCCGTATGGGTGTGCCTGAAGGAGAAGAATATGCCCCCGAAACAGTTGGCCCACCGCCGCCGCCCAGCCAGATGGCCTTCGCCAAAGGCGTCGCCCAAAATATGTGGGAAGATTACATGACCGAGGAAAACCGCAGCCTCCTGCTCAACCGGCTTCTCCTGGCGGCCGGCGCTGTCATCGCCCTCAGCATCATCGTCAACTGGTTTGCCAATAAAGTCGCCGACAAAGTAGTGCGTCAATTAGAAGATCGGCGTTAGCCGAGATTGGTAATTGGGTGATAAAATTACTCAATTACCCAATTACCCAACCCCATGCAATTCAAAACCATAATTGAACCTTTCCGCATCAAAACAGTGGAACCAATCCGGCAGACAACCCGCGCCGAACGGGAATTGCTGCTGGCAGAAGCCGGTTACAACCTCTTCCTGCTCAAAGCGGAGGACGTCCTGATTGACCTGCTCACCGATTCCGGTACGGGGGCCACGTCGTCCGGGCAGTGGGCCGGCATGATGCTGGGGGATGAGTCGTATGCCGGGGCCAGGTCGTTTTTTAAGTTTGAAACGGCCGTTACTCACATCACCCACTTCCAACACGTCATCCCCACCCACCAGGGCCGCGCCGCCGAGCGCATCCTCTTCGGTTCTGCCCTCAAAGAAGGCGACATCGTACCCAACAACACCCACTTCGACACCACCCGCGCCAACGTCGAATACCGGGGCGCGACCGCCCTGGACATCCCCGTTCCCGAAGGGCGCGACCCCGCCCTCGTCCTGCCCTTCAAAGGCAACATAGACCTGGAAACGCTGGAAAAAGTGATCGTGGAAAATCCAGGGCGCGTGCCTCTGGCCATGATCACCGTCACCAACAACTCCGGCGGCGGGCAGCCCGTCAGCATGGCTAACATCCGCGCCGCCAGCGAAATCTGCCGCCGCCACGGCGTCCCCCTCTTCCTGGACGCCTGCCGCTTTGCCGAAAACGCCTGGTTCATCAAAATGCGCGAAGAAGGGTACGCTGACAAAACGCCGCTGGAAATTGCCCAGGAAATGTTCAGCTACGCCGACGGCTGCACCATGAGCGCTAAAAAAGACGGCATGGCTAACATCGGCGGCTTCCTGGCTCTGAACGACGACGCTCTGGCCCAAGAGTGCAAAACCTTACTCATCCTCACCGAAGGCTTCCCCACTTACGGCGGTCTGGCCGGTTACGATTTGGAAGCCATCGCCGTCGGCCTGGAAGAAGTGCTGCATGAAGATTATCTGCGCTACCGCGTCCGCTCCGTCGCCTACCTGGGCGACATCCTCACCAAAAACGGTATCCCCATCGTTCAGCCACCCGGCGGCCATGCTATCTACATTGACGCCAAAGCGATGCTGCCCCACATCCCCCCAAGCGAATATCCGGCCTGGGCGTTATCCCTGGTGATGTACCTGGAAGGGGGTGTGCGGACGGTGGAAATCGGCTCCGTCATGTTTGGCTTGCAGCCGGACGGTGCAGAAAAACCGGCGGCCATGGAACTGGTGCGCATGGCCTTCCCCCGCCGCGTCTACACCCAAAGCCACGTGGATTACCTGGCGGAAGTTCTGCTTTATGTCAATAGCATCAAAGATCGTATTCGCGGCGTCAAAATTGTAGAAGCGCCGCCCGTCCTGCGCCACTTCACCGCCCGCCTCGCTCCGGCACACGACACGTTGTTAGCTTGAGCTAATAGGGAGAAGTGAATCATGGCACAACAATTAGCAGATAAAATCACGCTTGTTACCGGTGGTGCGTCGGGGATTGGCCGGGCCACGGCCGTACTCTTTGCCCAGTCCGGCGCGCAGGTGACAGTAGCGGATATTGACGCAGCCGGCAATGAGACGGTGGACGGCGGGTTTACGGCGCAATGACCAGTGTTCAGTGAGCAGTATTCAGTTTTCAGCAGCCAGACTGAACACTGAAAACTGAATACTGAAAACTAAAAATGACAGAATCCATCATCCAAATCAAAAATGTCGTCAAACGCTTCCCTGTAGGCGATGGCGAAATAACCGTCCTCAAAGGCGTCAACTTTGCGGTCATGTCCGGCGAATTTGTCTCCATTGTGGGGCCGTCTGGCAACGGAAAGTCCACCCTGCTCAACATGATGACAGGTATAGACCACCCCAGTGAAGGAGAAGTGATCGTCACCGGCAAAGCGGTGCATACCATGAGCGAGAACCAACTGGCGGCCTGGCGCGGCGCAGAAGTAGGCATCATCTTCCAGTTTTTCCAGATGCTGCCCGCTCTCAGCCTGCTGAAAAACATCATCCTGCCCATGGATTTTGTAAAAAAGCTGCCGCGCAAAGAGCGCAAGGAACGGGCTATGTATTTGCTGGAGATGGTTGATCTGGCCGACCAGGCGCACAAACTGCCGGGGGCTGTTTCCGGCGGGCAGCAGCAGCGCGCCGCCATTGCCCGCGCCCTGGCTAACGACCCGCCGCTTCTGGTGGCGGACGAACCCACCGGCAACCTGGACAGCCAGGCGTCGGAAAATGTTTACGATATTTTCAGCCGGCTGGTAGCAGATGGCAAAACGCTGATCATGGTGACGCATAGCCGCAGTTTAGCCGCCCGCGCCCCACGCACCATTGAGATTCGTGACGGCCGTATCTTCCGCGACGGAAAACAACCCTGAAATCGGCCACGGATTGCGCGGATTATCGCGGATTAAATCCATAAAAGCCGCGCAACCCGCGGCTTTTTACACAAATCATGAACGTCCTGTGGGAAAAAGTCTGGTTCGACCTCTGGCATCATAAAGTGCGCTCCCTGCTGGCTGTTTTCAGCATTGCCGCCGGTATTTTTGCCATTGGCGTTATTTTTGGCCTGACCAGCCTCATGCTCACCGGCATGGACGAATCCCACGTCGCCTCCAATCCCTCCACTCTCAATCTCCTGCTGCGCCGGCCCATTGACAGCGACACCGCCCAAAGCCTGACTAAAATTCCCGGCGTCAGCGGCGTAGAAGCCTTAAATCTGGCTATGATCCGGTACAAAACCGCGCCTGACGCTCCCTGGCAATCGGCCAGCCTGGTTATGCGCGAAGATTACCAAAACCAGCGTTACAACCTACTGACTCTGCTGGCAGGCGAATGGCCTGAAGATTACAATTTAGGCATTGAGCGGCTTTCCAGCAACAGTTTTAATTTGGGTATCGGGGATGAGATTATTGTGGAAATGGATGGCGTGGACCGGACGTTTCCCCTGACCGGCATCATCCGCCATCCCTTTGTACCCCCACCGGAGTTTGGCGGACAGGCGTATTTTTTCAGTGACGCGCAGGGATTGGCCCGCCTGGGCATTCCCGAAGGACAATATTTTCAACTGTACGTCACCATCGAACCGTACAGTGAAGCCTACGCCAAAGACCGGGCGGCGGTCATCAAAGAGCGGTTAGCCAAACAGGGGATTGGCGTTTCTATCGTGTTGTATCAAGAGCCAGACAAGCATTGGGGACGGCCGTTTGTCCTGGGCATGATGCTGGTGTTGAAGATTCTGGCTTTCGTCGCTCTCTTTGCCAGCATCATTCTGGTGGTCAACACTATGATCGCCCTCATCACCCAACAAACCGACCAGATCGGCATCATCAAAGCGATTGGCGGCACAACCCGGAACATTGCCGCCGTGTATCTGGCGGAGGTATTCGTTTATGGCTTAATGGCCTTGCTTATCGCCCTGCCTCTGGGATTGGTTGCTGCTTTTCGGGGCACGCAGTGGCTCTTGAATATCTTTAACATTGATTATAACGTATTTCAGTATTCGTCTACGGCCGTTACCCTGCAAATATTGGCCGCCCTCTTAGCCCCTCTACTGGCTGCCCTGTGGCCGGTGTACAGCGGCGCCCGCATCTCCGTGCGGGAAGCCATCGCCTCTTACGGCCTGGGCAGCAATTTCGGTTCCAATAAATTTGACCGATTTATCGAACACGTAGGCGAAAAATTCCTACCCTCTCTATACGCCAACGCCCTGGGCAATATGTTCCGCCACAAAGACCGGCTCATTCTCACCCAGCTTGTTTTGATCAGCGCCGGAACCATGTTTCTCCTGGTGATGACCCTCTCCAATTCACTCACGGCGACGCTGGACAATGAATTGGCGCGCCGGGCCTACGATATTCGCCTGAACTTTTTGCGGCCGCAGCGCGCCGAACAGGTGAAAAACCTGGCCGCACAGTTCCCCGGCGTCATCGAAGCGGAACCGCAATACAGCATCACGGGCAACGTTTTACGGGAAGGGGAACGGCTGCAAGACGTGGGCGGCCTGGGAGCGGAACTATTTGGCGTCCCCAGCGGCAGCCAGATGTACCAGCCGCGCATCACGGACGGCCGTTGGCTGCAACCGGATGACGTGGGCCGCGTTGTCGTCATCAGTCAGGACATGGCCGATTTCAACGATTTGGCCGTGGGCGATATGATCACCGTTGATCTGGGTGAATATGGGGACGCAGATTGGGAAATTATTGGCCTGTACCAGGCAATTGTGCCGGAACCGTTCTCTACAGACCCTATCTACGCGCCGGCAACGGCCGTCAGGCAAGTAACAAAACAGGCCAACCAAGCCACACAGCTGCTCATCCGGGCCGCCGACCCCGGCCCGGCGGCCACCGAAACGTTGATGAACGAGTTAAGCTCTCTTTATGAAGCGCGGCAAATGGGCATTAACCTCTTCTTCTCACGCACAAAAATGCAGGAACGGGCCAATGCCTTTAGCCAGTTTGCGGTGATGACCAGCCTGTTGTTTGGCCTGGCGGTGGTGATGGGGCTGGTAGGCGGCATCGGGCTGATGGGGTCTCTATCCATCAGCGTGGTGGAACGCACGCGGGAGATCGGCGTTCTGCGGGCTATTGGAGCGCAATCAGCCACCATGATAGGGATGTTTATTATGGAAGGCGTATTCCAGGGCATGTTAAGCTGGTTCAGCGCCGCGCCGCTGGCCTTCATCCTGGCCCGTCCCGTCTCCCGCGCTTTGGGGCAAATTATTATCGAGACGGACCTGGATTATACGTTTTCTTATACGGCCGTCGCTGTCTGGCTGGCTATCATCCTCCTCATTTCCGTTCTGGCGTCCCTTCTCCCGGCCTGGAACGCCACCCGAATCAGCGTGCGTGAAAGTTTGGCGTATGCGTAGTATAGTTCATGTCTATGCAAATTCACTCGATTGACGAATTGCAGGAAGCGTTACAGGCGCGCAATTATATTGCCGACCGCAGTCTGGCTACGGCCGTATACCTGGCCCTGAAACTGGAACGGCCGTTATTCCTGGAAGGGGAACCGGGCGTGGGCAAAACAGAAATTGCCAAAGTCCTGGCCGCCACGCTGGACACCGACCTGATCCGGCTGCAATGTTATGAAGGGCTGGACGTCAGTCACGCCGTTTACGAATGGAACTACACCCGGCAGTTACTCCACATCCGCCTGCTGGAAGCGCAAGGGGCCAAAGCCAGCGAAGCGGAACTGTTTGGCGAGGAATTTTTGCTGGCACGGCCGTTACTCCAGGCCATTGATCCCCAACGCCGCCAGCCTGCCGTCCTCCTCATAGACGAAATAGACCGCAGCGACGCCGAATTTGAAGCGTTCCTCCTGGAAATCCTCTCCGACTACCAGATCACTATCCCCGAAATCGGCCCCATCCGCGCCCGGCGCAAACCCGTCGTCATCCTCACCTCCAACCGCACCCGCGAAATCCACGACGCCCTTAAACGCCGCTGCCTCTACGCCTGGATCGAATACCCCGACTTTGAGAAAGAATACCAAATCGTCCGCGCCAAACTGCCCCACGCCCCCGACCAACTGGCCAAACAAGTCACCCGCTTCATCCAGGAATTGCGCCAGGCCGACCTCTACAAAACCCCTGGCGTCGCCGAAACCCTGGACTGGACGGCCGCCCTCGTCGCTCTGGATCAACACACCTTGACATTGGATATGGTACAAGATACCCTGGGAGTAATCCTGAAATATCAGGATGATCTTGCTACAATAAACGAAGAGTCCGCCCGGCAAATACTGGGGCGAATCAATGCAGACTAATTCCATATCTATTCCTGAACTTCATTAACCATTGCAAGAGACAACCCTATGATCGCAGTTTCCGGTTCTACCCACATGACGTTTCATTTGCCTGTAGACACGGCCGCAGCGTTTGCCTTCTACAGCGATATGCAGCGCCTCATTCCCTATCTACCGCACGTCCGTTTTGTCAGAGCGCACGCAGATAATCACCTGCGTGTCTGTTACTTTGCCAAAGAGTTAACCGCCTACGACATCAACATTTATTGCGATATTCTGGTAGAAACCGATCCGCTTGCCTACGCCATTCGCATCAACCCCCATCCCGGACGGCCGTCCATCAAACCTAAAGCCGGTATTCAGGCCGCCTCGACTTACGGCCGTTACACCAGCGAATCCCTCTTTTTCCCGGATAGCGACGGTACCAGGCTGGAATATTCGCTGGAACTGTCCGCCAGCCTGCCGGAACCGTGGGCGCTTAAATTAGTACCAAACTCCGTCCTCAACAGCATCGCCAGCCACATCACCAATACCCGCATAGATGAGATCGCTCACCAATTCATCAAAAAATCCGCCGCCGCCATTCCCGCCTGGGCCACCGGAAATAAAGTAACCATATGAACTATTCTGCTATTCTGGAACAACTTAAGCAAGCCTCTACATTTGATTTATATCGCTTGAACGTCGCCATCAAACACGAGTTAGAGAATCCGCAGCGTATTGCTGAAATCAGGCGACGGCTTAGACCAGGGCAGGAAATATCTTACTTTGACTACAATAAAAACAAGGAAATTGCCGCAAAAGTTGTCAAGTTAAAACAAACCCGCGTACTGGTAGAACACACAGACAACGGAGAATTATGGAATATTCCTTTTGCCTGGATCAATCTGGACAACGTAGAAACAGACATTTCCTTGCCCCAAACCACCGGGCTGGACAGAAATCAACTCAAGGTGGGGGACATTGTAGGCTTTCAAGACCGGCAAAACAATCACATCTACGGCCGAATCATCAGACTCAACCCCAAAACTGTCACTCTGATAACAGAAGATAACAGCCAATGGCGCGTAGCCTACAAATTCCTGTATCCCGTCATAGACGGCCAGCCGGCACAACCGAATTCGATAGAAGGGGTTATTGTTGACCGCTGATATGCGCCATGCCTTCATCATCAGGACATCTTCTACCTAATTTGCTCCTTTTCGGCCGTTTGTTGCGGGCATTGGGGCTGGACGTGAATCCAGGTCGGATGATAGATTTGGCGCAGGCACTGGCCTACGTGGACATCGGCCGTAAAAGTGATTTCCATCACACCGCCCGCGCCCTTCTTGTCCACGACAAAGACGACCTGCCCCTGTTCGATATGGCTTTCAACCTGTTCTGGCGGCAGCATCGGGATACAGTTTTCAGCAATCAGTTTTCGGTAATTAGTGAACGGGCAGCCGGGGGGTCGGATTCCGGGGGAGAGCGTAAAGGGCAGTTGTCCAGAAACGGGGATTTGCGGCTTGTGGCCGGGGATGCTGGGGCGGAAACGGGAGCAACGGCCGTCCCCGTCTACAGCCATCGGGAGCAGCTGCGCCGCAAGGATTTCCGCCAGTTGACGCCGGAGGAAGTTACGGCCGTAAAAACCCTCATCGCTCAAATCCCCTGGAACCTGGGCCAACACCCCACCCGCCGCTGGCAGCCGGGGCGTGGCGCGCAGTTAGACCTGCGCCGCAGCCTGCGTCACAACCTGCGTTACGGTGGCGAAATGCTGGCATGGCCCCGCCGCCAGCCCAAACAAAAACCCCAGCCCCTCATCATCCTGGCCGATATTTCTGGCTCGATGGAAGCGTATAGTCGCCTCTTGCTCCAGTTCACCTACGCCCTCTCCGCCAGCCAGACGCAACCGGCCGAAACCTTCGTCTTCGCCACCCGCCTGACCCGCATCACCCGCCAACTGCGTCACCGCCATCTGGAACGAGCGTTCAATGAGGTATCTCTGGCAGTGGCGGATTGGTCTGGCGGCACACGGATTGGGGAGGCATTGAAAACGTTTAACTTTGTCTGGGGGCGGCGGGTATTGGGGCGCGGGGCTATCGTCCTGCTCATCAGCGACGGCTGGGACCGAGGCGACCCGGAATTGTTGCGCCGGGAAATCGGCCGTTTGCAGCGCAGTTGTTACCGCCTCATCTGGCTCAACCCCCTGCTCGGCTCGCCGCGCTACGAACCGTTGACCCGAGGGATGCAAACTGCCCTGCCTCACATTGACGACTTTTTGCCGGTACACAACTTAGTCAGCCTGGAGGAGTTGGCGCAGCATTTACAACAGTTGACGGCCGGGAAACGGCCGCACCACCCCCTACCCCAACCCGCCGCCTTCATCCGAGGACAATACGCAAATGGCTGAATTTGACATTGATCTGGCGCTGGCATTGGTAGCCGAAGCAGTACGGCCGTATCCTCCCGCCGCCCTCTTCCAACTGGCCGCTGAAGGATACAACACCCCCTTTGAGCAGCTTGTCGCCTGCATCATCTCCATCCGCACCTACGATGAAGTGACCATCCCCACCGCGCACCAACTATTCGCCCAGGCCCGCACCCCGCGGCAAATGGCCGCTCTCACGCCCCGCCAGATTGCCCAACTCATCCAGGCCAGCACCTTCGCTGAAAGGAAAGCCGGCCAAATCCACACCATCGCCCAAACCCTGACGGCCGAATACCATAACCAGCTCCCTTGCGACCGGGAACTGATCCTGTCCTTCCACGGCGTCGGCCCCAAATGCGCCAATCTCACCCTGGGCATTGCCTGCGGCCAACCGGCCATCAGCGTAGATACCCACGTACACCGCATCACCAACCGCTGGGGCTACGTCCACACCAAATCCCCGGAGCAAACGATGACTGCCCTGGAAGCCAGCCTGCCGCAAAAGTATTGGCTGGAAATCAATCGTCTGCTCGTCCCCTTCGGCAAGCATATTTGCCAGCCCCGCGTGCCCCGCTGCACCGCCTGCCCCCTCTTTGCCCTCTGCCCCCGGCTTGGCGTGCGCTCATACCGGTAATTGGTCTGTACGGAATACGCAATACGCCATAAAATACCCTCATGCAAGAAATTATTTCCGAGATTGATCAATGGCTGGCAGACGGCCGTACTCCCATCGCCCTGGCGACCGTCATCCAAACCTGGGGGTCAGCGCCGCGGCGGGCAGGGGCCAAGATGGCTGTCAACGCCGCCGGGGAGATGGCCGGTTCTGTCAGCGGCGGCTGTGTGGAAGGGGCGGTGGTGGAAGCGGCGCGGCAAACGCTGGCCGACGGCCGTCCCCAACTACTCCATTTTGGCGTGGCCGACGAAACCGCCTGGGAGGTGGGCCTGGCCTGCGGCGGCACGATTGACGTATTCGTAGAACCGCTGAACGAGAAAGCGTACGTTTTCCAACGCCAACTCATCACACAAAATGAAGCAGGCGCAGTCATCACCATCATTCGCGGGCCGAATAAATGGGTAGGGAAAAAACTGCTGGTGGGGGCAGACGGCCGTGCCCAAAACAGCCTCTCCCCGGAACTGGCCGAACTGGCCGCACCCCAGGCGCAAAATCTGGCCGCGCCGCAGCCCATCCAGCTAACCAATGAGATTGAGGCGTTTGTGGATATGGTACGGTCGTCGCCCAGCCTCGTCATGGTTGGCGGCGTCCACATCAGCATTCACCTGGCTGCCTATGCGCAGGAGTTGGGCTACAGAACCATCATCGTAGACCCCCGCCGCGCCTTTGCCAGCGCCACTCGCTTCCCCCACGCGGACAAATTGATAACCGCCTGGCCGCAAAAGGCGTTTGCCGAGATAGAACTGACGGGAGATACGGCCGTAGCCCTCCTCACCCACGACCCCAAAATTGACGATCCCGCTCTGGAAGCCGTGTTAGACAGCCCTGTTTTCTACATCGGCGCGCTGGGCAGCCGCAAAACCCACGCCAAACGCAGCCAGCGCCTCCAAGCCAAAGGATTCAGCGACCAGCAAATTGCCCGCATCCACACCCCTATCGGCCTCAACATCCACGCCGCCACTCCCGCTGAAATCGCCCTCGCCATCATGGCCGAAATTACCCAGGTGCGCCGCAGTTAAATCGATCACTCGCAACCCTTGACGACATTATCCAAAAAGGTTACTATCCTATTATGATAAAGACGTTTAGGGACAAAGAGACTGAAAAAGTTTTCCACGGCCGTTTTTCCCGAAGATTGCCCCACAACATCCAGCGAATCGCGGAACGAAAACTCATCATGCTTCACAAATCCGTCACCCTGAACGACCTTCGTATTCCGCCTTCCAACCGGCTGGAAATGTTAAAAGGCAGCTGGGCTGGTAAATACAGCATTCGCATCAACAACCAATGGCGTATATGTTTTACCTGGCGTGAGGACGGCGTTTATGATGTAGAAATAACAGATTATCATTGAGGTGCAACCATGAGAGATTACCCTCCAATTCATCCCGGCGAAATTTTGCTTGAAGAATTTTTGAAACCGTTGGGCATTTCCCAATACCGGCTGGCTAAAGATATTGGCGTGCCCCCTATGCGGATCAACAAAATTGTGCGCGGCGAACGGGGCATCAGCGCCGACACCGCCCTGCGCCTGTCCCGCTACTTTGGCAACTCCGTAGAATTTTGGACCGGCATCCAGACCCATTACGAAGTGGAAAAAGCCAAAATGGCGCTGGAAAACCGCCTGAATAAAGAAGTTAAGATATTCACTCCGGCGCAGCCAGCCACAAGTTGACCCAATTCAAATCAGCGCCTACGGCGGAAACCAAACGCTTGTCCGTTGTCCAGAATTGGGCCTGGTATCGTTCTGCAACTGCCAGATAATGGGCGTCATAAGTGGCTGGCAGCCGCCATTGCCGGGCCATAGCTATTGCTCGGCGATGCAAAAAAATGTCTCCGATTAGTTTTATGTTCAAACGATGGGCCAGTTGCAGCCCGGTTTCTACATCCTCTACAGGCAAACGGCCGTGACGAGCATATTGATGCAGAACGTTGCTCACTTCGTAAAAAATCAAGGTGGGAGCTACCAATGGGTATTGGGCTGTGTGCCACACTTTCCACAAAGAAACAATGTCCGCATCCGGATTATCGTTGAGTAACAAGCGCGCAACCAAATTTGCGTCAGGACAAATTGTCAAGAAGTTGTTCATCCCGTTCCTTGCGCATCTGGTGGATTATTTCTTCCGGGGAGGGAGTAAGTTTTTCCTGTTTCCCGGCCCGGATTTTACTGGCAAAAGCTAAAATATCTGCAAAAACAGAATCGTCGCCAGATTGTTCTGAAGCGGCGCACAATCTTTCATATTCAGCTACAGACAAAACGACAACCTGGGGTTTTCCCGCCTTTTCCACAACCACCGGAGCAGCGTTTTCTACCACACGCTGCATCAATTCCCCAAAATGAACTCTGGCCTCTGTTGCGCTCATTACGTTATTCATAACATCTCTCCTTGATCGATCAAATAATTGATCAATATAAATTTTATTGTAACACAAATCAAGCGCATTGGAACAATTTGTTTACGCAGCAACTCCATAGCCGTCCGGGTTGGCTAACTGCCAACGCCAGACGTCCCGGCACATGTCGTCCAGGGTGCGTTCTGCTTTCCAGCCCAGTTCCCCTTCCGCTTTATATGGATCGGCATAAGCGGCCGTTACGTCTCCAGCGCGGCGGGGCATAATTTTGTAGGGGATTTCCCGGCCGCAGGCGCGTGCAAAGGCGGCCACCACTTCCAGCACGGTAGAGCCTTGCCCTGTTCCCAGGTTGTACGCCACTACGCCCGGCTGCTCCGCCAGCTTGTCCAATGCCCGTAAATGCCCCAGGGCCAAATCTACCACGTGAATGTAGTCGCGCACGCCTGTGCCGTCACGGGTAGGATAATCGTGGCCAAAGACGCGCAGATACGGCCGTTTCCCCACCGCCACCTGAGCAATGTAGGGGACCAGATTATTGGGGATGCCGTTGGGGTCTTCCCCGATACGGCCGCTTTCGTGCGCCCCCACCGGGTTGAAATAACGCAGCAAAATCACGTTCCATTCCTTATCCGCCGCGTAGACATCTTGCAAAATTTGCTCATTCATCAGCTTTGTCCAGCCGTAAGGACTGGCAGCCTGCTGAATGGGCGCGTCTTCAGTGATGGGAACCCGCTCCGGTTCCCCGTACACCGTGCAAGAGGAACTGAAAACGATGTCCTTCACGCCATGCCGGGCCATTACCTGGATTAGGTTGAGCGTGCCAGTCACGTTGTTCTGGTAATATGCCAGGGGGATTTCCACCGATTCGCCGACAGCTTTGAGAGCGGCAAAGTGGATCACGGCGTCAATCGGATGGGCGGCAAAAACGGCGTCCAGGCCGGCCGCGTCCAGCAAATCGGTCTGGTAAAAGGTCAACGGCCGTCCCGCAATCTCCTCCACCCGCCGCAGCGCCTCCGCCTTGCTGTTGGACAAATTATCTACAACGACGACCTCGTGCCCGGCATTCAGTAATTCTACGGCCGTATGGCTGCCAATGTACCCCGCCCCACCCGTCACTAAAATCTGCATATCACAAATCCTGGTAAGGCAATTTTGCAAAATTGCCCTACAAACTTACGCTGCCCGACTAACGACTACCCGACTATCTGACTACAACCTCGGCCCCTCATCCGGCTTTCCCTGGCCCAACTGCCGGGAGCGTTCGTAAGCAGCCCAGATGCCGCGGGACATGACGGTGCGCAGGCCGCCTTTTTCCATGTGATAGAGCGCCGCGGCTGTCGTGCCGCCGGGAGACGTGACCTGGTTACGTAGTTCCGCTACGTGCTTGCCCGACCGCCGGGCATACTCCACCGAGCCTTGCATCGTCTGGAAGACCAATTCCTCGGCAATGCGGCGGGAGAAGCCCAAATGCACCCCGGCGTCAATCAACGCCTCCATGAACAGGAAGACGTAGCCGGGACCGGAGCCGCTCAAGGCCGTGGCCATATCCAGGTAATCTTCCTCCTCCACGTAAATCTCCTGCCCCAGCGATTGCAAGATAGCCTGCGCCTGCGTCCGCTGCTCCTCCGTCACCTCTGGCGTCGCCGTCCAGACGGTGATACCCTGGCCGATCTGGGCCGGCGTGTTGGGCATGGAACGCACCACGGCCGCGTGCGCCGTACCGTCCGCCAGTTTTTTGATGGGCGCGCCGGCAATGATGGAAAGGAGCAAATCCTGGCGGCGCAGGTGGCCGCGAATTTCCGGCAGGACGTAAGGCATGGATTGGGGTTTGATGGACAGGACGACAATCTGACCTGCTTCGGCCGCTTCCCGGTTATCCTCGGTACCGCGAATGCCGTATTTTTCAATCAATTCCACCACCCGTTCTGCCCAGGGATCGGCCACGATAATCTGGGCCGGTTCCACGCTGCCCTGAGCCAGCAAACCGCGAATCATGGCCTCCCCCATTGTGCCGCCGCCGATAAAGGCAATTGTTTTTTCGTTAAACATAATTTCTCCTGATGCGTGATGCGTGATGCGTGATTTGCGAGATGTTTTCACGCATCACGTATCACGCATCTTTGTGCGCCAGCAAATAGTAACTGCGCCGACGGCCGTCTTCATCCATCTCGCTGACAAAATCGGTGACCACGTAGCCCCGGCTGAACAAGGTCTCAAAGACAATACGGCCGTGCATCCGCCAGGCATAAGCCAATGCCGGGTCTCGTTCCTTAATCATCTGAAAATTGGCCGGGATTTCTACCAGAGCCATCACGTCCCCTTCATTGCGCCAGTATTCGGAAGGGACGGGCAGGTCGTTCTCGTTAAAAGTTACGTCATTGATAATTTTAACGCCGCCCCCTTTAATCGCCGCTAAAGGTAACGGCCGTTTCCCTCTCTCCACCCGCGCCTTGACCCGATTGCCTGTCACCCACCATTCCACCTCAAAGCGGTCTGTGGGCAGCCCGGCGTTGATGCCGCCCATCTCCCCGTGGAAATGACGATGATAAGTCTGGCAGACGCCGCCCAGCTTGCTAATATTGAAACGGCCGTTCAAACTTTCCAACGGATCGTAATACCAGGTAATCAGTCGAATTCCCAGGCGTAACGCTTCCTGTCGCTGGGCCAGTTTCAGCCGGTAGCCGACTCCCTGACTGCGGTAGTCGGCCAAGACGCCCAACTGGGCGGAATACATCTTCAGCCGGGCGGCCGCTACCTGATCAATCCGCTCCGGCGTTTCCACCAGACCCAACACACCCAGCAGGTAGCCAACCAAGCGCTCCCCGTCAAAGGCGCCAACCACGGTAGCCCCGTTAACGGCCAGGGCGTGCAAAGTGTGGTAGGGCACAACCTCGATGGGTGCGATCTGCCACACCTCCTGCTCCAGAGCTTCCGCTTTTTGCATGTCGGCGATGCTGGTTAACGGCCGTATCTCCACCCCCATCATGCTCCTCCATCGCCGTCCGCTGCCTGCCAGCCAGATTGCAAAACACGGGCGCGAGTGATAATGTCAGCCATTGTCTGCTCCGCGCTCCCAAAAAGAGAACTGCCAGCGATAACGGCCGTCGCGCCCGTTTGGGCATACGCCCCGATATTATCCGCCTGCACATCCGCATCCACAATGATGGCCAGTTCCGGCATAAAATCTACCACCGCCCCAGCAAAACCGGGGCCGTCCGGGCCGCCGGTACGCAGGCGGATGGCCTGCACTCCTTTTTGCCAGGCCCGCTGCGCCGCCATGATGCTGATGATGCCCGGCATGTAGAGCAAATCGTACTCGCGGCAGGCCAGCAGTACGTCAGGGCAGAAACGCTCGCAGGAAATATAGTTGACGCCGGCTTGGGCCGCTGCATCGGCCTCTTCCGCCGCTTCCAGACCATATGCGCCAATGAGGAAACGGCCGTTACTCCGCTCGCGCAAATCGGCTACCAGAGATACGGCCGTGTTCCCCGACCAAACCAGTTCTACCGCTTCAATGGGCGAAGCCAGCAACGCATCCGCTACCTGCGTAATAGCCGCCAACGACAAATCTACCGGCAGGCGGGCAATAATACCCGCTCGTTGGATAAAATTGATAATTTGTTGGTTGTTCATGGTTTACAAAAACCTTTGCACGTAATCCGCACCCCAAATAAGCATCCCGATACCCGCCAAAGCCAGATATTGACCGTAAGGCAGTGCGGTTTGCCGGGTAACGCGACGAGACAGAAGCAAAATCAGGGTGATAACGCCGCCTAAAACAATGCCCCAAAACAAGGCGAAAAAGATACGATGAAAGCCCAGCATCACCCCCAGCATCAGCGCCAGTTTCACGTCACCCATACCCAAAGCAATGCTGCCTGACCCGTACAATTTGTTAGCAAACCAGTAGAGAGCATAGAAGATAACAAATCCCACAATGCCGCCCACAATCGCCAGCTTAATGTTGTTTTCATCATTGGTCACAAAGAAACTGCCCGCCAAAGCCAGTGCCGTTCCGGCATAAATAACCTTATTGAAAATGAGCCGGTGTTCCA
>JALUPA010000655.1 GCA_027054335.1 Ardenticatenaceae bacterium | reverse complement strand
GTTTGAGGCGCTGGCTGAAGCCTGCCAGGGGGAGCAGCGACATATTGTCATTCTGGATGAGTTTCCCTATGCTGTGCAGTCAGAACCGGGATTGCCTTCCGCTTTGCAAAATGCGTGGGACCACGCCCTCAAGTTTAGTAATGTGTGTATGGTATTGTGTGGCAGTCACGTAGGGATGATGGAGCGGTTGTTGGGCGCAGACGCGCCCCTGTATGGGCGGCTGGCCGGCCTCTTGCGCGTGCGTCCTCTTCCCTTTTCCGCTGCCAAAGCCTTTTTCCCCAATTACAATGTTGAGCAGCGTGTAGCCGTTTACGCTATTTTGGGCGGCGTTCCCGCGTATCTGGAACAGTTTTCCGACGAGTTATCTTTACTGGACAATTTGCGCCGGAATTTATTCCAGGATGTAGGGCTGTTCCGTAACGACCCGGATTACTTGATAGGCGAACAAGTGCGGGACCTGACAAATTATCAGGCCGTGTTGGCCGCTATTGCCGGCGGAGCGCGCAAACCGGCCGATATTGGGCAGCAAGCCAAATTGCCGCACCGGTCCGGGGCGGACCCTTACCTGACGCAGTTAGTAGAAATGGATTACGTGCGCCGGGAATTACCCGTCACTGTGCCGCCACACAAGCGGCAAACGTCCCGCGCCAGCCGTTACATTTTAGCTGACAACTACTTGCGTTTCTATTTTCGTTTCGTGCGCGCCAATCTCGATTTGATTGCCCAGGAACTGTATGATGAACTTGAGGAACGCATCGCTGAACAACTGCGCGACTTTGTGGGCATGACCGCGTTTGAAGAACTGTGCCGGGAATGGGTATTGGCACAGGCGCGGAACAAGAAGCTGCCTTTTTCCGTAGAACAAGTGGGGTCTCATTGGGACAGCAAGGTGCAGGTTGATGTGGCTGCCATTAACTGGCGTGAGAAAGCGTTGCTTTTGGGTGAAGCCAAATGGCAGGAGAGTCAATTAAGCCGCCGTATTATACGAGAATTGGTTGTGGAAAAAACGCCTAAACTCCTCAATGCTTTACCAGATGCCGGAAAAGGATGGCGTGTCTATTATGCCTTTTTCAGCCGCGCGGGGTTCACGGCCGCGGCGCGGACGCTGGCTGCAGAATATGAGGCGACGTTGGTTGATTTGGCGGAATTGGATAAGGCATTATCCGCAGATTAGATCGCGCGAACTGAAATTCAGGAATAACTACGAACAAATCATAATAATTTTATCGTAGATGTTTTGCTGTCTACGCTTACGTTGTCCCCCGGTACATCCTTAAAATGCGGAAAGCGGCTAAATACATCGCCGCCCATTACGAGCAGGCGCGCGTTTACCGTTTCCTGGATGGGGAGTACGAGCGGTTCAAGCAAATCGTGTTGTTTGGCGTGTGCCGGCCGCAGGGGATTGTGCCCGACACGGCGGCCGTAGAATCGCTCATGGCAAGAGGGCAAGATTCATTGTTGGCCGAGACCTTGTTGCCGCTCACCGCTGTCGATGAACCCATCTATACCCTGCCCCCGCTCGTTGTCAAAGACAACGCCTTCAAATTCCGCTCCCTGTTCGCAGACCCGGCCAACGCTCTGGCCGAAGCGCGGCAAATGGGCGCGTTTACCGGCGACGCCTGGCGGCAGCATTTGTCTCCGGCCGGCGTGACTGTGCCGTTACGGCCGCTGCCATCTGCCGCCGTGCGTCGTCTCAATGAGCAACTGACCATCGAGTGGATTTACAACTCCAATGCCATCGAGGGCAGCGCCTTGACCCTGCGCGAAACCCAGTTGATTCTGGAACAGGGGATTACTATCGGCGGTAAGAGTTTGCGCGAACATTTTGAAGTCATCAACCACCGGGAAGCGATTAGGTTGGTGGAATCGCTGGCAGCAAAGCAAGAACCCGTCACCGCTTTTCACGTGCGCCAGTTGCACGCGCTGGTGTTAGCCAAAATAGATGATGAGAATGCGGGGCAGTACCGGAATGTGCCCGTCAGGATTGTTGGGGCAACGCACGAACCGCCGCCAGCCTGGGACATCCCGACGCAAATGAATGACTGGGCGGCCTGGGTACAAGCCCAAGAAGGAGGAATGGAAACGGTGGCTTTAGCGGCGATGGCGCACCATAAATTAGTTGCAATTCATCCGTTTATTGACGGCAACGGCCGTACCGCCCGCCTGATCATGAACCTGATATTGATGCGGGCCGGCTACCCGCCGGCCATCATCGCCCGCGCCAACCGGCGGCAATACTACCGGGTACTGGCGCAGGCCGACAGCGGCAAGGCTGCGCCATTGGTAAACCTTGTAGGGCGGGCCGTAGAGCGCAGCCTGACGCTGTATCTGGAGTCGTGTACACCGCAAACCGCGCCGCCAGCGGCAGAAGACGAATGGCTGCCCTTGCGCGAGGCGGCCGAACTTGTGCCTTATAGTCAGGAATACCTGAGTTTGTTAGCCCGCATCGGCAAACTGGAAGCGGTGAAGCGCGGCCGTATCTGGCATACGACGCGGCGGGCATTGGACACTTATATGGCTTCTGTGCAGAAGACCTGATCATATCTTCATCTGTTTCCCGCTCAATTGACCGTGGTTCTCCCACCCACCCGCCCTGATGG
>JALUPA010000654.1 GCA_027054335.1 Ardenticatenaceae bacterium | reverse complement strand
GCGGTAAACCGCTCCACCAGGGCGTGGGGGATGAAGGGGATGACGGCTTTGCTTAAGCGGGCCAGGGCGGGTTTGTCATAGGCTGTCCAGTCCAGAATAGGGGTGGCTGGAGGGTGAGGGATGGGCGGCTGGTCGAACAAAGCGTAATCAGCCTGGGGCGTAAACCCGGCCTGAGCTACGGCCGTCAGGCTGGCAATGATTTGGCCGGAGGTGGCGTGTTTTTCTGCCTGCGCTACGTCGTCTACGGCCGGGCCGGTGAGGACAAATTCCAGGATGCGTTTCGGGTCGCCGACGATGATTTCCTGACAACGGCCGTAACCCACGCCAATTTTAACCGTCAAATCGAAGACCGGTTCCTTGCCTGGCGGCCGGTTGGTGACGACGCGGCTCAGGCTGGCCGCCATCAGTTGCTGCATTATTTGGGCGCAGGCCAATGCCCGCTGCGCTGCCAGCCCGTCTTTATCGGGAAAGTAAACCAGCATGGCGTCGCCGTAATAATGGCCGATGGCCCCGCCCATCGTATGCACCACGTCCACCAGGCCGGTAAAGGTGAGCATCAACGCCCGGTTCAGTTCCTCCGCGCCGCGCGGCCCGTCGGTGGCTAATTCTTCAGACATGGCGGTAAAGCCGGAAACGTCGGCAAAAAGGGTAGCGGCCGTCAGGCCATGCGGCGTCCCCACGGGAGGCAGCCCTTTTTCCAGGATACGCCGGGTCAATGTTACCGGAATGTAGGCGGCCAGTTGGCGGGTGAGGGAGAAATCGGCAGGTACGGTCATAGTGTTATGCGCTGTGTGAAGGTGTGAGGCGTGTTCACCTCATCGCCTCACTCCCCCATCCCCTCAGCGTTAAAATGGGGAAAGTAACGGCCGTTCAGCGCTGCCACCAACTGCCTGCCCCGCGCCTCGTCCAAATCCTGGGCAAAAAATATCTTGCGTTGGCCGTACTCGAAGGCGGGGGTGTCGTAGCGGCTGCTGTAGTAGAAGTGGGAGATGTGTTTCATGTCATAGGCGTCGGTGAGGCCGGCCAGGGAGACGGGGCGGCGGATGATGAGCAGGGCGTCGTTAATGAACAGGATTTCCCGGTTGGCCGCGTAATATTGCCACTGCTTCCAGACGATTTTGCCCAGCCAGTAGAGCAAAAAAAGGAAGATGAGCAGGAGAAAGGCGAAGCCGCCCGCGTACCGTTCCCCGGAAAAGGCGATACGCCCCGTGTAAATGATGGCCCCGCTGAACAGGCCAATCCAGGCGATGAGCATGAGGCTGTACAGCGCCAGCAGTACCCGATGTCTTTTTTGGGGAACGGTTATTTGGATGCGGCCGTTGCTTGCGCTGAACGTGACGCCGTCAATGTCAGGGAATGTTTCAACCATGCTTTTATTGTATATCAGGCGAGGGGAGAAAGGTAGAAGTGGAGCGTGTACGGGGCCAATTACGAATCATCATCCACCGGCGGGTTGGAAAAGCGTTCCAGGAAGAGCCGGATGAGGTATTGCCGCTCTTCCGGGTCGTCAATTTCCAAAAGTATGTACTGCGCCCAGGCGGGAAAATCGGAGATGTCTATCTCGCCTTGCTCCAGTTTGTCCAGGTAGCTCCAGTCCACCTCAGAGCTGGCGCGGTCTGGAGACCGGCCAGGGCGAGATTGGTCGGAGCGGGAGCGGGTATCGGCTTCTTGCAGGGCTTCTTCCACGCGGGCAATCAGGTCGGGTGATATGAAAGGGGGCAGGGCAAAGTCATCGGGCAGGCTGGCTTCGTCCGGGGGGATGTAGGGCAGGGGACGTATATATTCTTCTTCGTGGGCGGTAAAATCCGGGTCTGTCTGCCGCATCATGCTGCGCCAGCGACGGCCGTCCCCCTCACCCAACGGTGGAATCCAGGGAATCCTGTCCTGATAATCCCGCCACCAGCGCACTTCCGCCCACAACCGCCGCGCTGCCGCATCTTTGGGGAACTCGGCCAGCAACTGCTCCAGCACGTCCACCGCTTCGGCAAAGTAGCCCTGGTTGGCGTACAAATCACCCACCCACAGCAGAGCCGCCCGGGGGTTGTGCGTCAGCTGAAACGCTTCCTGGAAGATGGCCCAGGCCGCCTCAGCGCCGCGCGTCTCCCCCAGCAGGTAATCCTGAATAAGCTGATGTTCTCCTTCTTCCAGCATCGCCTTCACGTCGGCGGGGCAGACGTCTTCCGGGTTAATGTTCTCGTCCCACTTCCGGTATTGGCCGTCCCAACGGCTGGTGTAGCCAAAGGAACGGGCCAGCCGCCGCCGCTGCTGCCAGGCGCGGTCGTCCCATTCGTCAATGATGCGGCTGAGCGCCCGGCGGTTTTCCCGAATCAGCCAGGGATCGCTCAAGGCTTCCAGGGCCAAATCGGCTGCCTCCCGGCAGTCGGGGAACAGGGCCAGAACGTCAAAGCAGAGGGCAGCCGCATCCGGGCCGGTGACGTCGTCTTCGGCCATCAGGATGCGGGCCTGGGTTAGCAGGCGGTGTACGTAGTCAGGGTAGTCGCTCATAAGATTTTTGAATGGTGAATGGCGAATTGTGAAGTGAGGCCCGTTCGCCATGCACAATTTGCCATTCACAATTATTGCGCTGCCGGTAAATTATAACGCAAATTGGGCAAAAAGAGATGATTGTAACGGCCGTAGGCAAAACCCGCGCCTGCCTGTAAAATCCTCCCCATGAAACCTGACTCCCCATTCCCTCACTCCCCAATCATCCACGACCTGACTCTGCCCATCACCCCTTCCCTCATCGTCTGGCCGGGCGATCCGCCGGTGCGGATTGTGCGGGAGGCGGACGTGAATGCAGGAGACGAGTACAGCCTGAGCCGGCTGGAGATGAGCGCCCACACGGGCACGCACGTGGACGCCCCGGCGCATTTTGTCCCCGGCGGCGGGGGCGTGGAGACGCTGCCTTTGTCCGGGCTGCTTGGCCCGGCGCTGGTGGTGGAGTTGCTGGACGTGGCGGAGGTTAGGGCCGACGGTCTCGCCAGCCTTGCCATCCCGCCGGGCACGGAACGCCTCCTCCTCAAAACCCGCAACTCCGCCCGCTGGGCTGCCGGAGAAACCCAATTCTACGAGGATTTCGTGGCCATCACCGCCGATGGGGCGCAATGGCTGGTAGACCACGGCATCCGGCTCGTTGGTGTAGATTACCTGTCTGTGGCTCCCTATGAAGCTACGACGGAAACCCACGTCATCCTCCTGCAAGCCGGCGTCATCCCCGTCGAAGGGTTGAATCTGCACGGCATCTCCCCCGGCGAATACCAGTTCATTTGCCTGCCTCTCCTTCTCCCCGGCTGTGATGGGGCGCCTTGCCGGGCGGTGTTAGTGGAGATTGGCGATTAGAGATTGCCCAATCGCCAATCTCTAATTACCAATCTCCCAATCTCTCGTACAATTTCCCCTTCCCGCCGCGTCTAACAATCGTCAAGCGAAAATCGAAAATCAAAAAGGAGTTTTCATGTCTGAAACAACGATTACGTTATACGGGGCGCATTGGTGTCCTGATTGCCGGCGCAGCAAGCAGTTTTTGGGGGAACACAAGATTCCCTATAACTGGGTAGATATTGAGCAGGATGCGGCGGCGGAACAGTATGTGATTGCGGTCAATAACGGCCGTCGCCTCATCCCCACCATTGTTTTTGCCGACGGTTCTACCCTCACCGAACCGAGCAACGCCGCACTGGCAGCCAAAATGGGACTCAAAACTACCGCCAGTCGCCACCATTACGACTTGATCGTGGTTGGCGGCGGCCCGGCCGGGCTAACGGCTGCTCTTTACACCGCCCGTGAAGGGATTGATACCCTGGTCATCGAGCGGGCGGCCTTTGGCGGGCAGGCGGCCGGGACAGAGAAACTGGACAACATGCCCGGTTTTCCTGACAGCATCGCGGGCATCGAGTTTGCTAACCGGCTGCGGCAGCAGGCAGAAAAGTTCGGCGTGGAGTTGCTGCAAGCCCAGGACGTGACCAAAATTCACGACATCGAAAATTATCACTGTGTACACACGGCCGACGGCAGCAAGTACAGCGCCAACGCCCTGCTCATCGTTACCGGCAGCAAGTACAAGCGGCTGAACGTGCCCGGTGAGTCTGACTATATCGGGGCCGGTATTCACTTTTGCGCTACCTGTGACGGGCCGTTTTACCGGGGCCAGCACGTGGCCGTTATTGGCGGGGGCAACAGCGCCGCCGAAGAGGCCATGCTCCTGACCCGTTTTGCCGACAAAGTGACGATGCTGGTGCGCGGCGACCATTTAACCGCCAGCCAGATCGTCCAGGAAAAGGTGCTGCATGATTTGGGCATTGAGGTGCTATGGCGCACAGAGGTGACCGCTTTTACGGGCAAAGGGGGCAAGCTGACCCAACTGCAACTGTTGAATAACGAGACGGGGGAGGTACGGCCGTTTCCCGTTAACGGCGCTTTTCTCTTTATTGGCTTACAGCCTAATACTGCCTTTCTGAAAGGGAGCGGCGTCCGGCTGAATAAATGGGGTTTTATCGTGACGGGGCATGAGTTAGTGCATGATAGTGGGCCATTGCCGGAGTTTGACGGCCGTGATCCCTCTGTTCTGGAAACCAGTGTGCCCGGCATCTTCGCCGCCGGAGACGTGCGTCACGGCAGCACCAAACAGGTCGCCAGCGCCGCCGGGGAAGGGGCGGCGGCGGCCCTACTTATTCGGGAATATTTGCGGACGGTGTAATCGGTAATCGGTAATTGGTAGCCGGTAAACTGATTACCGTTCAAGATTCACCAATTCCCGCCGCAAATTCTGCCGGGCGCGATCTTCCAGTTCGTCTCGAAAGGCAGCACAATTAAATATATGCTCTTTTTGCAGAAAACGGGTCAGGAGTTTGGCTCTTTCCCGGCGGTAAATGTCTTCCGGCACCCAGGCATATTCGCGGCGGATGGCTGCGCCGTACTGGTCGTAGGTGGCCGGATCGGAACCTAAAGTAGCCAGGTCAGCATCGAGAAGGACACGGCCGTTGGCATCGGATGCGGCTGTATCGTGGGTGATGGTCAGTAAAATAAGGCGTTCTACTTCAGCGACCAGTTCCGGGGCTAAGTGTGGGGCGAGTACCTGCCGGGCATATGCCGCGCTCTGCACCTCATTGTCGGCTGCGCGCGGATCGTAGATGGCATCGTGGAACCAGACGGCCAATTGTACGGCCGTTACGTCATAATCATCAGCCGGCATAGAGTGGATGGTTTGCAGCATTTGGTGGATGTGTGACAGATTGTGATAGTAACGGCCGTCTGCTTCATAATGCGCTGCCAAATCGGCGTATAGGGCGACGGCCGCTGCCTCATCAACTCCCAGCGAAGCCATCAAAGCCAGCCATTCATCTTTCATAGGTAGAGATTGGGAGATTAGAGATTGGAGATTAGAGAACTTGCCAATCTCCAATCTCTCCATCTCCAATCTCTATCATGGACATACCACATTTCCCACCGGCTGCCAGTCGTTCAGAACATTGGAGTTGGCCCCTTCAGGCCAGGTAAGCTGGCTGCCGGTAAACAGCGTTTGTTCCATCAAGCCAAAGGGATTGGACAGGCTGGTGAGAAGCAGCGGCTGGTTGATCGACATTTCCACGACCCACTGCCCCGGTTGCTCCCCAATTTGGGCTTCCCAATCATTGGAAACCATCGGGTTCCAGGTCAGGCCGTCAAAATTACTGCCGATACCGGCCTGCACGCTCTTTGTGCCATCTCTGACAATCTGGAAAAAGCGGTCAGCCGAATCCGGGTCGCCTTTGTTACCGTTGACGTCGAAATACACTTTCAGCGAATCTGTCACGTCATTAGTCGGATCGCTAATCAGATGCGCCATGTAGATATTTGTTGCGTCGCGGGCCAGGTAAACTTCCACAATTTCGCCCGGCCTGTCCGGTGAACTGTACTGGAAAGCGGCTGTACCGGGCCATTCACCCGGATTAAAGATGCCGTCAATGGTAGGCGGCGAGGCAATGCACACCAGAGGTAAACTGGGAGCCGGCGTATTACTGGCTGTTGGCGTAATAGTAGGCGGGCTGGTTGGGGTAAACGTGGGCGTGAAGGTAGGTGTTATGGGTAGAGGGGTAGGTGTGGGTGTATAGGTAGCGGTGACGACGATTGGCGTTGGGGTAAAGGGGGAGGGGGTGTTGGTGACTACTACCGGCGTCCACGTCGGCGTGACGACGACGGGGGTAAAGGTAATGGTAGGCGTGGCCGGTAAATCGTCGCGCGGGTCCAGCGGATTGGTGCCGCGAGCTACTTCTTCTCCATCCTTCACGCCGCCACCATCTGTATCGGCTACGGTCGGGTCTGTTTTATAGGCGTTGACTTCGTCGCCGTCCAGCAAGATGTCGCTGTCGGTGTCCCGGTTGAGGGGGTTTGAGCCGTAAATCAATACTTCGTCACCGTCCCACAAGCCGTCTGCATCGGTATCTGGATTGTTGGGATCGGTTTTAGTTACGTCAACTTCCTGGATGTTGCTCAGACCGTCGCCATCGTTGTCGCCTACCGCTACGGCCGTGCCGGAAATGCTGGTAGCGGTGATGGCAATGGCGGTTCCTTCATACATGGCCGTCGCTGTGCCGGCTACGGCCGTAGCCGTGCCAAAACTGTTCGGCGTCGGCGTATTGCTGGGGCGCGGGCCTGGAGCGGGGCCAAAACCGGGCAGATTGGCGCGACCAAAGACGAGGAACAAAGCGAATAGGACGCAGAGGAATGTGCCAATAAAAATCAGCCCCAAAATCAAGCCCGGCGGCAGGGATGAGCCGGACACTGCTTCACCGGGGAAAGTCTGGCGGGCGCCATTTTCCGCCCGCACTTCCACTGCAAACGTATACGTTTCACTGCTGCTGAAAAGCCCCGAACTCTTGGCGGCTCGTATTTCCAGTTCCACGCGGGCTACCTGGCCGGGCTGCAACTGGATACGGCCGCGCTCCCCCTTAAATTGCAGTTCTCTCGTGTCATCGTGGGCCAGGACACTGAAATAGGAGGTGGCGTTGCCTGTATTTTGCACCGTTACCGTCACCGTACCGGGCAGCGTGATGCGGCTCGGTTCCATTGCCGCGGCAAAGGAGACAAATGTACCTATAATCAAAAAGGCGCTGACGGCCGCTTTGGCTTCCGGGTGGCGCTGTGAAACCAGTTCCAGGCGGAAGCGCTGCCGGCCGGTGGGCGTGCTGCGCTGTTTGGGCGGGGTGATGAATACGGAGAACTGGATAGATTCGCCGGCAGGTAAATCCCGGAATTCATTGGGGCCGGTTACCCAGGAAGCCGGCAGCCCCATCACGCGCAAACTGACCCGATCATCAGTCTGGGAATTGTTGACTACTTCTACTTTGACCTCAACACGCTGGCCGGGGTCAACCGGAATGCGGTTATTGGGCAAGAACAGGGCTAATGGTTCTGCTGTCGCGCCGTCTATAACCTGCGTAGGCGCGTCGGTCATGGGCGGCGTGGTCTGGCCGGGAATAGCGGCCATGACGGCTACTTGTTCCGGTTCAAAGATGGCTACTTCCGGGCCTTGCAGAATGATCTCGTAAGGGCCGATGCGTAAATGGGAGCCGGGAGCCAGCGGCGTGGGGTCCTGGGGCCGGATGCGCCGGTCATTGAGGAAGGTGCCGTTGGCCGCGTCCAAATCCACTACTTCCCAGCCCAGGGCGGTGGCTTGCAGGCGGGCGTGGTAGCGGGAGACGCCTTCGGCCGGTAAAACGATGTCGTTGTCGGCGTGGCGGCCAATAGTGATGACGGCTTGCGTCAGGGCGACGGTGCTGGGGGGATGGCCGGGCGTCTCGATAATCAGTTCGTAGCCGGGGGGCGGCTCATTGACCTGCTCCAGTATGTCCATTTCCTGAGGGGCCATGATGAGGGTGGGTGCGCCTTCCAGAGAAAGCATGGCGCTGCGCAGGGCGTCTGACAGTTCGGCCCCGTCAGCGTACCGGTCATTGGGGTCTTTGGCCAGGCATTTGTTGAGGATGGTGTCTATGATGGCGGGCAGTTCGGGCCGGATTTCGGTGGCCGGGGTGGGCATTTCGCCGCGGTTGTGGGTGGCAATAGCTTCGCTCAGGTTTTGGAAGTTGAAGGGCAACCGGTTGGTGAACAGTTCGTAGAGGACGACGCCTAAACCGTAAAGATCGGAACGGCCGTCCAGGTGTTCTCCCTGGCATTGTTCCGGGGACATGTAGGTGGGCGTACCCAGCGTGGCCCCGCTTTGGGTGATGTTCAGCCCCTCTTGCAGCTTGACCAGGCCAAAGTCGGTGAGCATGGCCCGGAAGGGCTGTTCGTGCGGTTCATCCGGGC
>JALUPA010000653.1 GCA_027054335.1 Ardenticatenaceae bacterium | reverse complement strand
GAGTAAAGAGAATCAATGCTTTTACCTAAGGAACGTCTGATCTATTCATGCTGACGGCCATTGTACCGGTGCACCCCTCGCTAAAGACGCCGAACGCTCCGATTCTCGGCTCCGATCGAGCCGATTTTCTGTCCAATCCTGTCTTTGATTGCGGTTTTCCGTATCAAAGACGGGCCCCAGGCGCACTGATCCTACGTAGGTCGCAACAACACCCGTCGCGCCATGTACAGATTCACCAGGCCACAGGCGACAAACAACCGGTTGGCGTTCTTGTCCAGCCCGCGGTAACGCACCTTGGTAAACCCGAAAATCTGCTTGAGTACCAGGAACGGATGCTCGACCTTCGCGCGCACCCGGGATTTAGTCCGGTTGCTCGCATGATCCGCGTCAGTCAGTGGGCGCGAGCGATGGCTCTTCCTGTTGGTAAAGTCCTTCGCCTTCGGAGACTGTTCACGGATGACTTCACCTTGTCCGGTATAGGCCGAATCGCCCCAGACGCGCGTCTCATCACCATGCAGAAGATCCGGCAGTACCTGGCTGTCATGCACATTGGCTGGCGTGGCTGCAACCGAGTGGATCAGCTTGGTCTTGCTGTCTACACCGATATGCGCCTTCATGCCGAAATACCATTGATTGCCCTTCTTCGTCTGGTGCATCTCCGGATCGCGCTGGCCTTTCCGGTTCTTCGTCGAACTCGGCGCATTGATGATCGAGGCATCGACGATCGTTCCGGTGCTGACTTTCAGGCCGTTCTCCTGGAGATATTGCGCGATCAGCGCGAACAACCGGTCGCCGAGGTTGTGCCGCTCCAGCAGGTGACGGAACTTACAGATCGTGGTCTCGTCCGGCGCGGGTTCGCGGCCCAGATCAATGCCGACAAACCGGCGCATGGCGCGCGAATCGTACAGGGCCTCTTCCACCGCCGGATCCGACAGGTTGAACCAGTGCTGCAGAAAATGAATCCGCAGCATGCGTTCTACGCCAATCGGTGGACGGCCCGCGCCTTTCCCCTTGGGGTAAAACGGTTCGATAACCTCACTCAACTCAGACCAGGGAATAATCTGATCCATCTCGTCCAGAAACTGTTCCCGGCGGGTCGGTTTACGGTACTTCTCGAAGCCTTCATCGGAAAGGGTCTGCTGGCGCATTCAGTTGTTCTCCAGGCCGCGTGAATCAGTGAACCGTATTATGAATCAATCAACGAATAAATCAGATGGAATGGACACCGCCCTCCCTTAACCGGCATCGAAGTGCCATAGTTGAGATGTGATTTTCAACTAAAACAGAGAGGACGGTACCCATGAAGAAGCTTAGCGTAGTTGGATTGGATTTGGCAAAAAATGTATTTCAGGTTCACGGGGTTGATGCGGATGGCGAGGTGGCTGTGTGTAAACAGCTAAGGCGCGCACAAGTTCGACCATTTTTCGCCAGGTTGTACCCGTGTCTGATTGGCATGGAAGCCTGCGGCGGTGCGCATTACTGGTCACGGGAATTGACGCGCTTGGGCCACAGTGTTCGCATGATGGCACCGGCCTTTGTGAAACCTTACTTGAAATCCAACAAAAACGACCGTAATGATGCAGAAGCTATCTGCGAGGCAGTACAGCGGCCGAGCATGCGGTATGTTCAGCCCAAGACGCCAGAGCAACAGGCCGTTTTGCACGTGCACCACGGTCGCCAGCTATTGGTACGCCAACGAGTTGCCCTTAGCAACCACATGCGCGGGATTCTTTCGGAGTACGGCATTGTTATGCCACAAGGGGTCAAGATTATCTCACGCTGTCTGCCGGAACTGCTGGAAGATGCAGATAATGAGCTACCGATGCTGGCACGCCACCTGCTGGCGGAACTGAAGGCCGAACACGATCAGTTGATGGAACGAATCGGCCGTTGCGAACAGCAGCTAAAAGTCTGGCATGCCAATAGCACCGTGAGTCAGCGACTGGCCGGTATCCCGGGCATTGGCATATTGACGGCAACTGCCCTGGCTGCGACTGTGGGTGACGGTCAGAACTTCAGGAATGGACGACAACTGGCAGCCTATCTGGGACTGGTGCCCCGTCAAGCCTCCTCGGGTGGCAAAGACCGGCTATTGGGTATCAGTAAGCGGGGTGACGGTTACCTGCGCAGTTTGCTTATACACGGTGCCAGGGCAGTGATTCATCATATTCGGCGCCGTTTGAAGGCAGGCAGACCTGGTGGCAACCCGTGGGTGGAGCAGCTGCTGCTACGCTGCCATGTCAACGAGGCAGCGGTTGCCTTGGCCAACAAAATGGCGCGAACTGCCTGGGTCCTGCTGGCCCGAAATGAAACGTATTGTCCGGCATGTCGTGGTTAGAAGGATCCGCCAGTACAAATAGCCGATTAACCAAGTAATGGAGGTCACTCACCGATTGCGCAAGTGAGACATGGGAAAACAGGTCGAACCGCGGCGGGTCAAACCCGGGGAAACTCTTGAGGATCACACCTCGTTAATCAGATAGGGCCCCGTCGGCGTATACCATAGAGGCCAGGAGAAAAATCTCCATCAACAGGCCGGATGTAAGACTGCAATCGATCCTTGTCACCAATTCTCACTTGGCATACGGGCGGTGTCCATGTAAGAGGTTCCCTAGCCAGAGA
>JALUPA010000652.1 GCA_027054335.1 Ardenticatenaceae bacterium | reverse complement strand
TAGAGGAAAGGAAAACAGGTTGCCAAGTGGCACATGATTGCCGTTAATGGGTGGTACATTATTGCCGTAAACCAGTGGTACATCTTTGCCGTAAATCACTGGTACATTATAGGGTGTAAAGTGACACGCGTAACCGGCGACCCGGAGGCGGCGAACAACGGCCTGTTCTACATCCACAGCGACCATTTGGGCAGTACGAGCGTGCTAACCAAGTACAGCGATGGCTACATAGTGGGCAGCAGTCTGACCCGCTACACCCCCTTCGGCGGCTACCGCACCGGCGGCCCCAACCCCCTTACTGACCGGGCCTACACTGGCCAAAAAGAAAACATGGCGTTGGGGTTGTACTATTATAATGCGCGTTATTACGCCCCCGGCATTGGTAGATTCCTCAGCGCCGATACCTTTGTGCCCGACCCCACAAATCCGCAGCAATTTAACAGATATGCGTACGTCTTAAATTCACCCATCAATTTCTCCGACCCGACGGGGCATTGCCCTAACGAAACAGTGTGTATCATTACTGGAGGAGAAATTGTCACTTCACCATCCTCAGTTGGAATTTCAGACACAGGATTAGCCAGGGAAATTGCCAGTGCATTTATATATGTAGCTACTGTTGAAACATTTAAGGCGGGATATGATCACTACCTTCCTCGTCAGTTTATAGAACAGTACGCTTATGGAAATGGTAAAAGCATTAATTTATCACCTTCCGATATGGCGGAATTGGGAGTTATGATCGATCTTAACAGCTCCAATGAATTTAATGTGTTGGTTAACCAATTTGTAGAAAGTGGAAGCGGTACTGCAATTGTTTCATTCTCAAATCGTGAGACAGCGTCTACTCACGGTACATTAGGCGTGTTCACAGCCAATTATAAAGGGGAACTAACTGTGTCAACAACTCAATCTGGAAGTCTTATTGGTTGGTCATTTGATGGGGTTGTTAATTTTTCAGATACATGGGATTTTGACCCCAAACCTTGGGGAGTCCGGCAGAGTGAATATGCTGAAGTACTAACTCGGATTGGCAACATATTTTTACCTGGTAATAGTTTTGATATAACCAGTTACAATACCCCATTAAGTCAGACAAATTTACAAACGGAAGCTTTTTGGGTAGGTACGGGCGTTCTAGGGCAACCAAGTAATTTTGCTATTGAGATAAACAGATAGTACTTTTGTAAATCGGAAGGGAGGGAAAGATGACCTGTATCAACTTGGGGAAACTTGAATTTAGGAAAGCAAGCTTGTTAATAACCATTTTGGCATTAAGCCTTGTTGGTTGTACTAATGCAAAAACAAGGACGGTAAGTCAAGTTGAAGATTTATTAGGTGTTGAGATTGCTGAAGATGTATCAGATGTTCGGTATGAAAGAGTATTTATAAGTAGCGAATTTACAAAACCTTACTTTGCTTACGTACAAATGAAAATATCGAAAGAATCTTATCTAGACCTTGTACAGCAACTGGGGCTCGGTTTGCAAGTAGAAAAGAATAGCCCAGTTTTTGTAATGGATCGGCTTCGTCCAAATAGATTGTCACCAGATTGGTGGGATCCACCGGATATTACTGCAGATTTATATGCAGCAGGGGATTTCGAGGCAGCACAAAATGATGGGTGGGTTGTATCAGCTTACTATAACGGCTCCGCTTACGTTAAGGCATTTGAAGAAGGAACTCCTTAGAAAACCGACTGATTAGTGTGACGGGAATCGCTCGTAGGCAAACAATGTCCTATTCAATTTGGATGGAGCGTTTGTTTATATACCATTTTCGATTATGAGGAGAAGCAGAGACAGCCACCCTGTCAAATTATGACCGTGTCCCTCCCAAAAGTTGTCGGTTGCACCGGAGTTTGGATAGTATGGCCGTGACCTTACCCCGAATTATGTATGTTTTTACGGCCGTAGGCAAAACAGCAATTCAGCAAGTGACGTACAGTATTGCCGGCCGGTAACGGCCGTAACAAGAGTACATCAGATTGAGGAAGGAACAGATTCCCTTAATCCGCGTCATCTGCATTTATCTGCGTCCCCCCAAACCGGCCCTGCTTTGTGGTAAAAGCCGGGTGTACGTTAACAATGAGTGACTTTACTGAAAAAACCGCAGAGAACGCAGAGATCGCAGAGATTTACTCAAAAAATCCAGGTAATTCTTCGGCAAGCTCAGGACAGGCCCGCGCAATCCGCGGCTTTTTTCAGTAGACTCATGAGTGGTTCTAAAGCAACAACAGGGCGGCGATGACGCTTCCCGGCCGTTGCAGGGACAAGAAACTATGCCCGGTTTTGCCTCCGGCAGCCGCGTTTATACCATTACTTGCGCCAACCGGTACGGGCAGGCCAGCCAATCCGTTACCGTCAGCGTCAAACCGCCGCCAACGTTGAGTTTTTATGGTCGGTCGGCAACGATACAGCCGTTTCAAAGCTTCACCCTGCACTGGAACAGCAGCGGCGCGACTTCCTGCGCCGCGTCCGGGGGGTGGAGCGGGAGCAAACCGGTCAACGGCAGCCAGCAGATGTTCGGTTTCCGCACCGGTTCACGCACCTACCAGTTGACGTGCAGCAACCCGTCAGGCAGCGTAACCCGGCGTGTTACGCTGCGGGTGCAAGGGAATGT
>JALUPA010000651.1 GCA_027054335.1 Ardenticatenaceae bacterium | reverse complement strand
ATCCCCCGCTTTTTAGGTTTACCCGACTTTGTTGAGGTGTATCCCGGCCATCTGGCCGGGTCTACCTGAGGCCGCGTCACAAGTGGCAAGGCTGTCACTACGGTGGGATATGAACGGCGTTTTAATGATGCGTTGTTAATTAAGAATAAGGATAGATTCACAGCTTATATGCAGGATGATCAGCCGGTGAAGCCGGCCAACATTCTGAACATTGTGGCGACGAATCAGGGGCGGCTGCCGTTGACGCAGGAGACGCCGGTGGCTAAACCGTTGTCACCGGCAAAGGTAGCGGAGCTGATGGAGGCCGGCCACGTGGTGGTGGATGCCCGCTCTACGGCCGAATTTGGCAGCGGGCACATCCCCGGCGCGTACAATGTGCAGATGTCCAGTCTGGAGTTTGAGCAGCGGGTGGGCTGGGTCACGCCGGATGAGGCGCCGCTTATTCTGGTGACGAATACGGCGGAGGAAGCGCAGCGCTGTATCTTTAATATGGCTTTTATTGCGTTGGATTCGCGAGTAGCCGGTTATCTGGATTGTGGTATGGAAGCCTGGGTGGAAGACGGCCGTCACGTAGAGCAGGTACCGCAGTTGGATGTGCTTGACTTGAAGAAACGGCTCTCTGAAAACGGCTTACAAGTCTTGGATGTGCGGGACAAAGAGGAATGGGAAGAGGGTCATATTCAGGGCGCTCATTTCATGCCGTATACCAGCCTGGTGCCGCAGTTGGACGTCCCGGCGCAGATTGACAAGCTGGATTTATCGCCGGAGCAGAGCATTGCGGTGACGTGTGGTACAGGGAAACGATCCAGCACGGCCATCAGTATCTTGCATCGCAATGGGTTTAAGCATTTATACAACGTCATTGGCGGCATGGAAGCGTGGGAACATGCCGGTTATGAGATGGTGGATGCGGCCGGAAACGTTTGTAATATCTGAATGAAATAGGGTGATACGGTTGCTGGCACGGCCGTATCACCTTTTATTGGCTGGAATGGCAGTGAAGATTCGCAAACAACAACTCGTCCCAATTCTGTTGGTTTTGTTAGCATGGATTTTGGAGCCGTGGCCGTGGTATATTTCCGGGCCGATGATTGGTTTGACTGTACCCGTATAACCATTTGCCAACAAAGGTGGGGGGCGACATAATAAAAATGAAGGCTCTTTGGGAACTCCGGGGGTTGACAAGCCCGTGATGCGTGATGCGTAATACGTGTCCAGAGAAAATCACGCATCACGTATCACGCATCACGCCTCAACCCCATGAAATCCTGAAGACCCAAAATGAATAGTGGACGTAGACATTTGTACAGACCCGAAAGGTGACACATGAAAACAGCGATAGTTCAAGGGCAGAGCCGGTTAACCAATCCGTATCATGTGTTTATGCTTCTGACCCTTTATCGCTGGCTGAGTCTTATCCCTCCCCTGGTTACCTTTTTCATAGATGGTATTAGTCGTTTCTCGGTCCTGGCTTTTCTTTTGGCAGTTGCCGCCAATATCCTTATCTCTCTCTTTCCCCGACAAATCAACCGGCAGTTACGGGCACGGCCGTATCTGTTATTGCTTGATCTGATTTTGATGGCCGGGCTGGTTTTTCTGACGGGTGGCTGGCATTCTCCCTATTATTTGTACGCTCTCAGCCCGCTCCTGGTAGCCGCTTTCTACTTTCAGTTACGCGGCGCACTGCTGGCGGCGTTGGCTTTGTCGTTGGTGTATTTACCGGCGGTAGTGGCCGCGGCCCGGCTGGCAGATAATGGGCCGGAGTGGTTGGCTGTGGTTACGGCCGTTGTCGGTTTTTTCCTTATTGGCGGGGCATTTGGCTATGCTTCCAGCATGGTCAGCCGGTTACGTAGTGCGCGGGATGAACTGACCACCGTTCACCGTGACCTGGAAGTAATTCACGACTTGACCGTCTCCTTGCAAAGCGCGGCTGACGTGGAAGAAGTACAGGAACGGGTACTGGAAGCGGTTACCCTCAACCTGGGCTTCGAGCGGGCCGTTGTGGGCTTGGTGGATCAGGATAGGGAGATTATTACCGGCTGGGTGGGCCGGGTGCGGAATGGGCAGATGGTGTCTGACAGCAGCCTGTCTTATCTCAAACAGGTACCGCTTTCCCGCGAGGGCGGCCCGGTGGCCGGTGCGTTGCGCTTCCAGGAGACGCGGCAAATAATGAACTGCACCGAATCGAACGACAACTGGATTAACCGTTTCTTTGGCATTACCCATTGTTTGATTTTCCCGATGGTTTTGCGGGAACATCCGGTAGGCGTGTTATTGATAGACGCCGCAGGCTACGAAGATGACGCCAGCCGGATGCAGTCGTTGAACAGCATTGCCAACCAGGCGGCTGTCGCTATCGGCACGACGATGATGTGTATTGACCGGGCGCAGCGGTTGGCCGTGCAGGAAGAACGGCTGCGTATTGCCCAGGATATTCACGACGTTGTCTCCCAATCTTTGTTTGGCATTGTGTATACGCTGGACGGGTCGCTCAAGCTGCTGCCGGACCAACCGGAGGAAGTCATCCCGGAGTTGGAGCGGGCTTTGCGGGTGGCGGAGGAGACGCACAACGAGGTGCGTCAATCTATCCTGAACATATGGCCCTCGCAGATGACGGCCGTGCGCTTTA
>JALUPA010000650.1:3860-8377 GCA_027054335.1 Ardenticatenaceae bacterium | reverse complement strand
CCCGCCATAAGCCAGAGTACGCTCCATAATAGTGAAAGCGTGCTTGTCCGGATCGAGTTGTTCCAGTTTGTACTCCTGAAAAGCCGGCCGTAAACTGAGCGGGATGCCTTTTTCTGTTTGCCCTGCCGCATAATCAAGCATAGTAATTCCAACACACGCTAGACGGCTGGCGGCCAGGTAAACATGACCGTGAAGCCGCGCCAGTTTTCTTCCGGTTCGTAGTAGACACGGCCGTTCACCTCCAACCACGCATGTCCCGTCACATCTTTCTCCGGCATACCGTCCCCAAACTTCGCGCCAAATTTAACCACAACAGGAATTCCCATTTGCCGCAAATAATGGTAACGCAGCAACGAGCGGCGCAAACACAAACCGAGCGGCGACTGGCGTTCCAGCAAGGCGGCCAGATCGGCCAGTTGGCGGGTGGTGGTTTCATCGGGCAACGGCCGTATCACCTCCTCCTCCAGCGTCAACTGCGCCATTGCTTCCGGCAGCGGCCGTTGCAAAATGGCCGGCAGCCCGCGGCACAGTTGGCGCATTTCGGCCAGAAGCTGCCGCTCCTCGCCTCGCGCTGCCAGCCCCGACAGGCGAGATGCAGCCAGATTCAAATGCGCCAAGCGAGTTTGCCAGGGCACGGCCGTATCCTACGCCACCACCGTAATCAACTTCTCGGCCACCATCTCCTCGGCCAGGTCTACCAGATCGGACAAGACCAGTTCTTCATCCACACCGAGGTCGGCAATAATTTGGTCCGCTTTTTCCGGGCGGTAGCCTGATTGCAGTTCATCCAGATAGCGAGCGGCCATTTCTTCATCCACACCATAGGTGGCGGCCAGCGACGCCAGATGTTCCTGTACAATTTCCGGGTCGTCGTCAGCGGCTGTGTCGGCCAAAATACTTAACTCACCCACAAAATTAGTAGCCTTATTGTTGTACGTCTCGGCAATCTGGGCCGCAATATCACCTAACGGGGTACGGCCGTCCAGCGCCTCCCAAAACACCGTGCCGGTATCATTCAGGGAAAAGTAAGTCCCTGTTTCCATATCAATGAGAATCGCCTCGCCGGCCACGACCTCATAGGTTACGCTGTCTACTTGTTTCAGGATGGTTTCTTCGTCCATGATCGTCTCCATTTTTATTGTGATGCGTGATGCGTGTTGCGTAAGAGCTTTTCACGTATCACGTCTCACGATACCATTGCCGTATAAGAACCAGGTTAGCTTTCATCCGCCGCATCCGCACAATTTGCGTTATACTTCTCCCCATGCGCTGGCAATTTCACGATCTTACCATCGAAGGGCTGACAAATGATGCCACCTTGCGCCGGAATTGGCAAGAATCGTTTGCTTCCCTGCCGCCGGGCACGGCCGTACCCCATCTGACCCTCCGCCTGGACGTAACCGGCAGTATCCCCGCCGCGCCTCCCGGCAAACCTCACTTCCGGCAAGGGGGTTTGCTGCATTATTACGTGAACGGGAACGAAGTAATCGCCCATTTCCCCCGCTACGGGCAGTTACAATTGAATCTGGCAGAAGGAACGACAGACGGCCGTATCCATCCCCGCGCCAGCCACACCTACGGCGTCCTGGAAGATTTGATTGCTATCAGCCTATCGCCTCATTTGCGGCGGCGGGGGCTGTTTTTGCTTCATGCCTTTGCGGCCGTGCGGGGAGATACGGCCGTTCTCCTCGTCGGCGGCATCGGCGCGGGCAAAACCACCACCGGCATGGCCCTGCTCAACGCCGGTTGGCGGCTGCTTTCCAACGACTCGCCCGTTGTGGGGGAAGACGGGCAAATACTCAGCTACCCCGGTCTCCTCGCCGCCCATCCGGAAACCTTCGCCCGCTTCCCCGCCACAAAACATCTGGCAGACGCCTTCGCCCAAAAAACCGCAAAGGACGCCAAGACCGCAAAGATAAAACAAGAAAAAATCCAGATAAATCCGCGCAATCCGCGGCAACAAAAAATAACCGTCCCCGCCCAGGCAATATGGCCCGGCGTCTGGCAGGAATCCGCCCCCATCGGGGCCATCTGCTTCCCCCAAATCGAGGAACGGGATAATCACGCCCTGGAACCGCTGACGCCGCCCCAGGCATTGGCCCGCCTCATGCCCCACGCCATCGAGCAGTGGGACAAAGCCATGATTCCCGCCCACCTGGCCCGCCTGCGCCAACTCGTCGAAGCCGCCCCAGCCTGGATTCTGCGTTTGGGGCCGGACGTACTGGCAATTCCGGACGCCCTGCGTGATACGCGCTGGCGCGATACGCCAAAACGCGGCGCGTGATTTTTAAGCAATTGTACTAATTCACCCTATATTCACCGCTGCCGGACGGCCGTTCCGTAGAATCTTCCCAGATAATCCAGTACACTAAACAACACAATGGATACGCCTGCCTTTGACATCCGCTTATTTGGGGCTATAGAAATATACCGGGAAGGGCGTCCGCTAACCGGATTCCGTTCCCAAAAAGCCCTTGTCTTGCTGGCCTATTTGATCAGCCGGAACCGCCCCCTGACCAGAGACCATCTTGCCGGATTATTTTGGCCGGAAGCAACCCAGCGGCAAGCATTAGGTCATCTCCGCCGCGCTCTTTACAATCTCTCCAAAAACCTGCCCGGCTGTCTGGACGTGAACCGGCGCACGGCCGCTTTCCATCCCCAGGCCCCGGCTGCCGTAGACATACGCCGCCTGGAAACGTTGGTAAAAGAAGGCAGCGACGACGCCCTGGCAGAAGCCGCCGCCCTGGTTCGCGCCCCTTTTCTTGAGGGTGTCTATTTTTCCGACTGCCCGGAACTGGAAACGTGGATTGCCGCCGAACAGGAGCGCTGGCGGCAGCAAGCCATAACCGTTCTGGAAACGGCCGCGCGTACCGCCAGCCGTCAGGGAGAATACGGCCGCGCCCTGACCTACGCCCAACAATTAGCCAACCTGGCCCCCTTGCGAGAAAAATATTGCCGCCAATTGATGCGGCTTTACGCCATGACGGGGCAGCGTCAGGCCGCGCTGACCCGCTATCAAACCTGCCGCCGTTTGCTGGCGGCAGAATTGGACATTTCTCCGTCGCCGGAAACAGACGCCCTGTACCAACGCATTCGCCGGATAACGGCCGCGCAGCACAATTTGCCGCCCTCCCCCACCCCCTTCATCGGCCGCCAGACAGAACTAGCCGCGCTGCGCCCCATGCTGGCCAATCCCGACTGCCGCCTGATAACCATCGGCGGCGCCGGCGGGATGGGCAAGACCCGGCTGGCGCTGGAACTGGCCCGGCAAAACGTCAATCATTTTCTGGAAGGCGTCTGGTTTGTCGAATTGGGCGGCGTACTGACGCCAGAAGGACTGCTCACCGCCCTGGCCGCCGTTTTTGACCTGCCCGCTATCCCCGGCGGGAATCGCTCCGCCCAATTAATTGATTATTTACGCGACAAGGAATTGCTGCTGGTACTGGACAACTTTGAACAGTTGGCCGACGCGCCCGATTTACTGGCAGACATTTTGCGGGAGGCCACGGCCGTACAACTTCTCGTCACTTCCAGACGGCCGTTAAATTTACAGGAAGAATGGCTCTTTGATCTGGACGGCCTACCCTGGCCCCCGCCGGAAAAAACAGAAGATTTACTGGCCTACGAAGCGCCGCGCCTTTTTGACGAAGCCGCCCGCCGCCGCAGTTCCCGTTTTAATTTGGCAGCCAACAGCGCCGCCGTCGTCCAGATTTGCCGGCTCGTCCAGGGCAGCCCCCTGGCCCTGGAAATGGCCGCCGCCGCCTGCCGCGACATGCCCTGCGCCGCCGTCGCCGCAGCCATCAGCGAAAACCTGGACATTCTGCAAACCCCCTTGCGCAACATCCCGGAACGGCATCGCAGTGTGCAAGCCGTATTTGATTATTCCTGGCGGATGTTGAACGAGGCGGAACAGGATGCTTACGCCCGTCTCTCCCTCTTTCAAGGCGGTTTTTCCCTGGAGGCAGCCCAGGCTGTCGCCAACGTAACGGCAGAAAAGGCGCGGCGGCTGGCCGAATACTCCTTGCTCAAACGCAGCGACGGCCGGTACGAGATTCACGATTTACTGCGCCAGTACGCGCGGAGCAAATTGGCGCAAGATCGCGCCCTGGCGAACCGGATCGCCTTCCGGTACGCCGCCTGGTTCCTGGATCGTCTGGCTGAGTATGAAGCCGCGTTTGACCGGGAAACGCGCCTGTCCATAACCGTTGACCTGCGCAACGTTGTCGCTGCCTGGCGTTGGGCCGCCGAACATGGGCAATGGCGGCTGCTGGCCCAGGCCGGCGTCAGCCTGACCCACTATTTTCTGGATACGGGCGCACCGCGGGAAGGGCTGGTTCATCTGGACGCGGCCATTGTTCAACTGGACGCGGCTTTGGCCACGCCTGACCGCCAACCCGCGCCGCCCGCCGCGCTGTACGGCCGTCTCCTGGCCCACAAAGCGCACCTCCTCGCCCACAGCGGCCAAAATAATGCCGCCCGCCGGGCCGCGCAACAAGCGTTCTCCGGCCCCGCCGACG
>JALUPA010000650.1:0-3850 GCA_027054335.1 Ardenticatenaceae bacterium | reverse complement strand
GGCAATTACCGGGCAAGCATCCAGGCGGCCCAAACCGCCCGGCAACTGGCGCAGGCAAACGACTTGCCCCTGCTGGCGATTGTCTGCCTGAATCATCTCGGCCGTTGCCGCCGTGAATGCAACGAGACGGACGCGGCCCAGAGTTGTTTTGCCCAGGCAGCCGCCCTGGCCCGCGACCTGCCTTTTCCGCCATACCAAATCTCCACCAACATCAATCTCAGCCTGACCCAGCTTGATCGGGGCAATTACGCCGCCGCGGAAAATCTTTTGCAGGAGGCATTGGCGCTGGCCGACCGTCTGCAAATTTCCGCATTAACCGGCAAGATTTATCTCAACCTGGGCACAGCCTGCTTCCACCAGGGCAAATACGCGCAGGGGCAAATATATTACCAGGCGGCCCAGGAAGCGTACCATCGCCTCGGCAACCGGATAAGCCAAGGGCTTGGCTGTCACGCCCAGGCCAGCATCGCCCTGGAAATGGGTGATTTTGCCGCCGCCCGGTGCAGTTTTGAGCAGGCGCTGGCCCTTTACCGGGAAACGGGCGCCAAACACAATCAATTCGTCATCCTGGGCGAACTGGGCAACGTTCTGCGCCTGACCGGCCATTACCCCGCTGCCCGCGAACATTACCGGGAGGCGTTGGCCTTGTCGCAGGAAATAGGCGAAAACATCAACCGCCTGAGTTTACACGCAGACAGGGCCTGGCTGGCATTAGACATGGGCGATTTGGCCTGGGCCGAGGCGGAACTGGCGCAAATTGACGACTTGCTGCCACAAGACCGGCCGGCGGAACAAAAGGGACTGGCGTATCTGGCCGGCTCGCGCTACTGGCAGTTCCGGGGAGATTTAACCGAAGCCGCCCGCTTCGGCGAGATGGCGCGAACTCTGTTCCGCGAGCAAAACAAGCGTGCGCTGCCGTCTTGCGCCGTGCGGCAGGGGTACGTCATGGCGGAGATGGCGGCGTGGGAACCGGCCCAAAAGCTGTTTGCGGAGGCGCTGCAACTGTGGGAGACAGCCAATCAGCCGCATCTGGCGGCGGAAGCCCGCGCCGGTCTGGCCCGCGTTGCGCTGGTGCAAGGGAATCTGGCGGCGGCGCGGGAACAGGTGGAAGCCATTCTCCGCTTTCTGGATGGGCCGGAGCCGCCGAATACGCTGGCGGGAACGCAGGAACCGGCGCTAATCTATCTGACCTGTTACGAAGTTTTGCAGGCAGCGGGGGATGGGCGGGCAACGGCCGTTCTGGAGGAAGGGTTGGCCTTTTTGCAAGAACGCGCTGCCGAACTGGATGAGAAACAGCGCCAATCATTCTGGGAAAATGTGCCGTCACATCGCAGGTTGGCATTAACATAAGACCTTGATAAAAATTATTTTACCGGCGGGACGGGTTTGGCGCAATGGCGACGAGCAGATAAACGGCAGCACTGTAAACATAGTAAAACCAGTGCAGGAGGATGGCACGCAGAGCGAAGAGCCAGCCTCGTTTGCGGCGCAAGAATTGATAGAGGTCGCGGTTCAGCCAAAACAAAGTGATGGTAGACAAGAGAGCAAACACGGCCGTACCCCTTCGCCACTTCATCCCCAACAAAGAAAGCAGAAAAACGGCCAAAGCAACAACACTAAGACGATGTTCGGTTTGCAAATTGAGGTCAGCGGGTACGGCCGTTTGCCCATGCAGCAGTTGAGACCAGGGAAGCGCTCGATCACAAATGTCAGAGCGGAGGAGAGAGGCCAGCGTCCACTTTTTGAGGTGTGTTACCTGCACGTCCTTCGCCAGACGGATATGATCGCCGGCCGCTGTCAACCGGTAGCCCAGTTCAATATCCTCAACGGACGGGCGAGGGTAGCGGGCCGCATCGAAACCACCCAGTTCCAGGAAACGTTCCCGGCGAATCGCCCCGCAACCGGCCCAAAAGGTCACGGCCGTTTCCCGGCTGGTCTGGTGGATATAATGGTGGAACAGGTTTTTGTATTGGGAGGTGAAGTTGGGTGCGGCCGGCGTGTCGTCGTAAGAACCGAACAGGGCATTCAGAGCAGGATCGGCCTGCAAATGGCCGGCGGCGCGGCTGAGGGTATCGGAATGCAGGCGGCAGTCGGCGTCCAGGAAAAAGAGGTAACGGCCGTGCGCGGCCATCGCGCCGAGATTGCGGGCCTGAGCGGGGCCGGTACGGCCGTCTGTCGTCAACACCCACGCTCCCCATTTAATTGCCAATTCTGCCGAACTGTCCGTCGAGCCGTCATCCACTACAATCAGTTCCCAATCCCTAAAATCAGATTGGCGCACGGATTGCAAGCAGGCGGGCAGTGTATCGCAGGCATTGTAGACCGGGATAATGATGGAGAAGAACATGGTCACACCCAACGGCCGTCCGGCGAAAGAGGCGAAAGGGGCATAACCATGTCGGGGAACTGTTCCTTCAGGAAACGGAATACGTCTTCAACAACTCCGTCGCTGTTCAGGTAACGGAAAGAGCCGGTGCGCCCCAGCAGATGGAGGCGGGGCCATTGGGAGAGCCAGTCACGGATTTCCCGGAGGCGCGTCTGGTAGCCCAAATCGTAAATGGGATAGGCGTGCGGCAAGCGCAGCAACCATTGGCCGCGCACTTCCTGCGCCTGAATCCAGCCCAGTCTGCTTAACTGGGCAACCACTGTGGCGGCAATCCGCTCCTCCGGCCATTGCCAGACCGGCTCGTGCGGGCTGGTAAAAATTTCCACGCAGAGGGAAGTACAATCGTCGCCGGGAACCATGTGGGGCGACCAGTTTTTCGGCTCGTGAGTGCGGCCGAAGACGAGGGCGGGATCGGGGAAGTACGTCCAACTGTCGGGCGTCACCTGGGGCTTGTCCAGGGCCAGGAAAAGGCAGATGAGGCCACGGTAATTGAGGGGAAAAGTTGGGGTACGGCCGTTCTCCTGCGGCAGCGTATCCAGCAAAGCAGATAAAGGAATGGTAGCAATCAGTTCATCGCCGTGAAGAGTATCGCCATTGGCCAATAAAACGTGAAAACCATCAGGAGATGGTGTGATGCGGCGGGGGACGGCTTGGGTGAGGATACGGCCGTCCATCGCCAAAATCTCTCGTGCTAATGCCTGGGGAATCATACCGAAGCCGTAACGAGGATAATAAAATTGGGTGACGGCCGTAGCCGGAGGCATGGCGTCGGGGCGCAAGGCATGGCGAATGGTTTGCCACATGCTGGGCAGGCCAATACGCTGCGCCGCCCATTCGGCCGAAAGCTGGCTGCCGGGGATACCCCACACTTTTTCCGTGTATGGTTGGAAGAAACGGCGGTACATTTGGCGGCCAAAGCGGCGCACGACCCAATCTTCAAAGGAATGTTCTGGCCCCTGCTGCCGGGCAAAGCGGGCCATAAAGTAGCTGGCCCCCATCCCGGCCGCCTGCCCCGGCGGGAAGGCGGCGAAGGCGTCAGGAAAAGTGAGGGGGTAGTTGACGAAACGGCCGTTCAGCTTGATGCGGCTGAGGCGGGGCACGGTAAGCAAATCACCCCCCAGCAAATCCTCCAGCCAGCCCACCACGGCCGGATTATTACTGTGGAAACGATGCCCACCCAAGTCAAAACGAAACCCGTCCCGGACAAAAGTGCGGGCCAAACCGCCCACTTCCACCCCTTTCTCAATCACTGTCACCTGCTGGCCGCGCCGCAGCAGTTCGCAAGCGGCCGTCAAGCCGGCAATGCCGCCGCCAAGGATGATAAAATGCTGTCGTTCTATTCTCTCACCTCCCAAACAAACGTTTTTTGCCCCAGACTGACCAGCGTCATCAGTATATCCAACCCCAAAAAGAGAGGCAGCAGGATGATACGCCGCCACAAAGCCAGCGGCGCACGGGTCAGCC
>JALUPA010000649.1 GCA_027054335.1 Ardenticatenaceae bacterium | reverse complement strand
CAACAAATCATTGCCAAACAACAGGAACGCCTGGAATTTTTTGCCCCGGACCGGGTGGAAACGGTTTTACAGGATATGCTGCGCCGGCTGGAGTTGCCGGACGGCCGTTAAACTGGCAAAGTACAAAACAATCATTGAAAAGTAATCTCGAAAATTTATGCAGTATTGGCTTCTGGATATTCAGGATTTCACGGAGTCAGGAAAAAATCTGACACGAATTTCACGAATGACCGCGAAAAACAAGTAAAAATTCGGGAAAATTCGCGTAATTCGTGTCAAAAATTCAGTCAACTCCCTGGATTCCCAAAGAACCAAGCGCCTTTCGATTACCGTGTGCGGATTACCGGTTACCGGCGCTAACGGCACATGCCCGGCCAACCGGATTTTACCTGTTTCTGCAACTGAAACCGGTGCAAAGTCAGCGTCCCCTCGCTCCGAAAATCTAGCCGAAAAAAGACGCTCCTTTTTCCATCTGTATTAAACATAACCGGTTCTGTTTGGCCGCCGGCCGGCAGCGGGTATTGCCGCCAATCAATCTCGGCCGTATCATCTGCCGCCATAAAACCTACGAATAAATCAGCGGCAATCTGCTCATCGGCCAGGCCACCTTCATACTCGTAATACATGTCAAGCTGGTACTGCCCCGCAGGCAGTTGAAATATATGCCCCGCAGCGGTCGGCCCCGGTTTTTCCGTTACAAGCATTGCGCCTATTGGCGTGGCTGCGCCTTTGGGAATTTGCCAGACGTAGGCGGGAATATCTGCGCTGACTTCGGCCGGACACCAATTAACCGCCATGGGATTATCGGCAAACGAACTTTGAAAACGCGCGTCTTCGGGGCGGTTGTAAACCCATAATTCCCGCGTATCACAATCCACCACCTCTTGCGGGTAGCCGTATAAATTGATGAGCCGCGCTACATCTATCGCGTGGGGGTAGTCGGGATTAAAGAGGGCAAATTGTGGCGGGAAACGGCCGTACCACGCAGGGTTGTTGATCCAGACGTAAGGGGACAAATCAGAAGTCGCCTGCAATACTTTTACCCCCGTTTTTGACAAAACAGAAATATATTTGGCGTCCCAATACGTTCCCACGCCGGAGCGCAGCCCCCGCCTGGCAGTTTCTGCATCTACACAGGTCACCAATGGCGGATAATAATCGCCGTACCGGTCAAGCGCATCTGTTTGCGCGATAGCACGCGCCTGCCAGCCTGTGAGCAATAATGCCAGTAGTAAAAGAAGAGCCGGCATCGCTTTTAAGTAACGCAACGCATAAAAAACAACGGGTAAAAGCGTGTAGACAGGTAAAACAGTAAGCGGGAAAAGATACCTGAAACCACCGCGGCCCTGAAACAAAGAGGTGACAATAACGGCCGCAGCGGTTAACAGAATGGAAGCCAGAGAAAATAAACTCAAAAAACTCAGGGACGCTGGAAAATCTTGCCGCCTGGCAGCGTGGTAAATGGACAACAGCGCAATTGCAGCGTGTATCCCCATAGCGGCCAATAAGAAGAGTAAAAATAACCGGTCAGCGCTTTGCCAATCCTGAAGAAGGGCGGACATTAATTCCGTAAAAGCATTGCCCATTGTTTCCACCGTATTTGGAGAAAAAGGAAACGGCCGGTACCGGATCAACCACAATCGCAGCCAATAGGCCAGCAGCACAGCCGCCCCCACGCTTACCGCCATCGCGCCAACAATGCGCCAGGTCGCTTTGTTGAGCAAACCCAGAAAAAAGACAGCCAGCAACAACGGCAAAATGATCTGCGCATATGCCAGCGCATCGGACATTGCCAATAAACCTGACAAGAGTATTAACCCTGCCCATATCCAGGGCATTCGGCGGCGGGTTGCGCGGCCGTTAACGGCCCGCAGCGCCAACCCCAGCGCATAAGGCAGCAGCGCCATCACGCCAAAATGGGAGCTGATTGAGAATTGCGGCTGAATAATCCGGCTGGCGGCCGGCAGCATAAGCAATAAAGCGCTGGTAATGAGAACAAATGCGGCATAGGTAAGCCGCTGCCCGGAATTTGTAAAAAAATACCGGCCGAGAAAAGCCCATCCCCCTGTAAATAAAATAACGTGCGCCACGATAGAAAAAGTGTAGGCAAGATGCCAGTTGGTCACTGTGGATGCGAAGGCAAAATAGACGAGCATATCGGGAAAAAAATAAGGGGCCGGCGTTAGCCGCCATTCAAACAAATGCCCGCCCCATTCCGTTAAATCCTGGAACAAGGCCGGTAGGTAGAGCATGTCTGAATTATAAACCCGCGCGTCATGTATCTGAACGTATTGCAGTAAGGATAGCGCGTAAGCAATCAGAGCAATACCCAGCGCGATTTTTTCCTGGTTAGCTGCCAAACAAGACAGAAGATGTTTGATTTTTCCGTTTTCGACGCGATGTTGTTTTATCATTAAGCTGGATTATTCAACAAACAGGAAATTATGCCAAAGTACAAAACAACTATTGAAAACCGTTTCTCTCTTTAACATAATACGCTCACAGTTGACTTGTAACCGTCCAGCGAAGCTTCGCCTCAAACCGACGAGTTGAAGGTTTCGCCATTGAGAGTAGTATTACCTTGAGGTGACTGACATGCTAACTGTACAAGAAATACTACCCCATAAAATCTCATTA
>JALUPA010000648.1 GCA_027054335.1 Ardenticatenaceae bacterium | reverse complement strand
TCGGGGCTGGATTTTGATACGGCCGTGCGCCAAACCCTCAAGCAGCTGCACGGGGCCAACGCCGTCGTCGTCATGCACACGCGGCAGCCGGACACGCTCATCTGCGCCCGCCTGGGGAACGCCGGGGGCATCACGTTGGGTCCGGGCGAAGATGAAATGTATATTGCCTCAGACATCCCCGCCATTCTGGAATACACCCGCGAGATGATCTTTCTGGAAAACCGGCAGATGGCGCGGGTGACGCGGGACGGTTATCAGGTGATGGATTTGGCGGGCAATCCCCTTACCCCGGACAGCCACACCATCTCCTGGGACCCGGTGAGTGCGGCCAAAGGGGAGTTCACCCACTTCATGGAAAAGGAGATTTTTGACCAGCCCCAAGCCCTGGTGGATACGCTGCGCGGCCGGGTAGATTTTGAAAAGGGGACAGTCCATCTACCGGAAATGAACCTGACGCCGGAACTGGCGCAAAGGCTGAAAAAGATTTTTATTGTGGCCTGCGGCACCAGTTATTACGCCGGGTTGGTGGGTAAATTTCTCATCGAGTCCCTGGCGCGCCTTCCGGTGGAGGTGGAGTATGCTTCGGAGTTTCGCTATTATGACCCGATTGTGGATGGGGATACGGCCGTCCTGGCCATCACCCAATCCGGGGAAACAGCCGATACCCTGGCCGCTATGGAGCAGGCCAAAAGCAAAGGGGCTACGCTGTGGAGCATCGTCAACGTCATCGGCAGCCAGGCGATGCGTATGGCCGACGGCTACATTGCCATGCACGCCGGCCCGGAAATCGGCGTCGCCAGCACCAAAGCGTTCACTACGTCTCTGGCCGACCTGTACCTGCTGGCCGGCGCTCTGGGGCAAATGCGCGGCGTGCTGTCAGCCGGGCAACTGCGCCGCCGCGTAGACGACCTGTCCCGCCTGCCCGACCTGGCCGGCCGCGTCCTGGAGCGGAACGACGAGTACCGGGAGTTAGCCCTGCGTTTCTTCAAGGCAGAAGATTTCCTCTTTTTGGGCCGGGGGATCAACTATCCGGTAGCCCTGGAAGGGGCGCTCAAGCTCAAGGAGATCAGCTACATCCACGCCGAAGGCTACCCGGCCGGGGAGATGAAGCATGGCCCCATCGCCCTGATTGACGAAAGTATGCCGGTGGTGGCCGTAGCCACGCAGGACAGGCTGTACGAGAAGATGGTCAGCCAAATTCAGCAGGCCAAGGCGCGGGGCGGCGTGGTGATTGCCCTGGCCACGGAGGGGGACGCGGTGATTGGGCAGGAGGCAGACTGCGTGATTCACGTGCCCTACACGCCGCCGCTGCTGGCCCCCATCGTCAACGTGATGCCCTTGCAGCTTCTCAGCTACCACGTCGCCGTCCGCCGCGGTGCGGACGTGGACCAGCCGCGTAATCTGGCGAAGAGTGTGACGGTGGAATAACGTTTTCATTTTCCCGGAAACTCTTCAGTTTGAGGTATCAGTCCAAAAACCATCATCTGGACAGAAAAGAAGCGGCTGGGCAAATTTACCCCAGCCGCTTCTGCAGCCGGTAATGAATCAGCCAGAAGAGGATCGCCAGGAGAAACCAGCCGGCGGCTACACCGCCAATCCACCAGGCGCCTTCTCGGCCAAAGACAACGGCCGTAGCCACCCCCGGCGAGACTGCACCATCAGGCGTCAGCCATTTCAAGCTGTACTCATACATAAACCAGACAAAAAACGCGCCAATCAGCAGGCAGATAAAGGCTGCCAGTCCAAATACCACATTTGTTATAGATCGCATCATACCAGCATTATGCGCCAAAGAATACCTTCAGGTCAATGAGAAAACAGGCTGTTCTTTCGTGCCTGTCCGGTTTAGGTGTGTTATCCTTTAGCCTTGGCGACAGCTTAATACCCTTGCGAGGAGGATAGACACAATGAATACCCTTTTATCAGCCCTTTTTATTCCGATGGCCCAAAGCGGTCGTTCCGGCTTGCCCAGTTGGGTAATTTTCTTGATCCTTCTGGCGCTTCTGGTGGCCATCATCTGGTATTTTACCCGGCCCAAGAAGGAAGAGCCTGAAGCAGACAACACAGCCGCCGCACCTGAAGAAAAATTGGCGGACGTGGCAGCAACGGCCGTAGCAACTGAAGCAACCCAACCAGAACTTGAGTCAGAAGCGGCGCCAGAACCAGAACCTACACCAACGCCGGAACCGGAACCTGCCAAACCCGACGACCTCAAGAAAATTGAAGGTATCGGCCCCAAAATCGAAAGCGTCTTGAACGCTGCTGATATTACCACCTACGCCCAATTAGCCAATACCAGCGTCGCCGACCTGGACAAAATTGTGCGTCAGGATGCCGGTATCACCATCGCCCATCCCGACACATGGCCCAAACAAGCCCAAATGGCCGCAGACAGCGCATGGGACAAACTGGCCGCCTACCAAGACGAACTACACGGCGGTCGCCACATCCCAAAATAGAAGGGCGACATATCTGCCAAAGCAAACCGTCAGCCCGGTATTAACTGCCGGGCTTTTTTTAATCTGGGGTAAGTGTTTAAGGCACTTTTAGAACAGTTATGGTACAACTACCTAAATTATTAACTGGATTTACGTCCTCCAACAACAGGAGACTTTGATGAGCCGAGAAGATTTTGATATCCCTGAAGTATTTCGCCGGGCAATGGAAGAGGCGGGCTGGAATGATGAAGGCGAAGGTGGTGATGAAGGCGGCGGCCGGCGGCCGTTTCCCCAACGCCCTGACGACAAACGCCCCAATCGGCTTCTCTGGCTGATTGGTATCGGGCTGGTCATTTTCTTTAGCTTTAATTGGGTAGTGACCACCTACACCGAATGGCTCTGGTTTTCCGCCATCGGTTATTTGTCCCCCTGGCTCAAACAATGGGGCGTACGCCTGGCCGTTTTTGCCATCGCCTTCCTGGTTTCCCTGTTTTTGTTCCTCTTCAACTGGCACAGAGCCAGACGTAACGCCATCAAAGACACCCCCCCTCTTAACCCCAAATTCTTGCAGATTCCCGGCGTCAACTGGCTGATTACCGGCTTCTCCGTCTTTCTGGCCCTGGGTTTTGCCGGTTCCCTGGCCGCCCAATGGGCGGAGTTTCTCACCTACGTTTATCGCGTATCATCCGGCATCAAAGACCCTATTTTTGGGCAGGATATTAGTTTTTACCTGTTTGAACTGCCGGTCTATGAAGCGCTGCAAGCCTGGATTTTATCGTTGCTGGTGATTATCGTCATTGGCGTTATTGCTATCTACGCTGTCAACCGCACCCTGGAAATTCAACGCGGTACCTGGAAGCCGCATAAATCGAATGTCCTGCGCCGCCAGGTGGCTTTGCTGGGCAGTATCATTCTGTTTTTGTGGGCTTTGGGCTATGTTTTTGCTGCTTTTAATCTGATGTATTCTGGCCGGGGCGTGGTGTTTGGCGCCAGTTATACAGATATGAATGCTTCTATTTATGCGCTGGCGGCCCAGTTTGTTTTGATGTTGTTTACGGCCGTTATTCTCTTCATCAACGTGTTTCGGCTGACGTTACGGCCGTTGCTCATTGCCGGCGCTTTGTGGCTGGGGGCTACCATTATTCTGGGCGGCGTCATCCCCTCCTTCATCCAGCGTTACTCCGTCGTTCCCAACGAAAACGTCAAAGAAGCGCCCTACATTGAAAACAACATTAAGTTTACCCGGCTGGCTTACGGCCTGGATGCCATTGAACCCCAGGCTTACATCATGGGCGAACCACTCACCGAAAACCAAATAAACCGGAATATCGCCATCCTCAACAATATCCGATTGTGGGATTACCGGCCCTTGCTGCAAACCTACGAACAGCTTCAGGCGCTGCGCACCTACTACCAATTCAACGAAATAGATATAGACCGGTACATTATTGATGGTGAGCCGCAGCAAGTGATGCTGGCCGTCCGCGAAATGGATAAAACCGGCCTGGAATCCCAAACCTGGGTCAACCTCAACCTGGTTTATACCCACGGTTACGGCCTGGTGATGAACCCGGTAGACAAATTTACCACAGAGGGGCAGCCGGAATTTTACATTCAGGACTTACCACCGCAGAGCAGTGTGCCGGAGCTAAAAGTTACCCGGCCGGAAATATATTACGGCGAATTAACCAATGACACCGTATTCGTAAACAGCCGCCAGGAAGAATTTGATTATCCCCAGGGCAGCGACAATGCCTATTCCGAATATGCCGGCACGGGTGGGGTGGAAATAGATAGCTTTCTCAAACGCCTGGCCTTTGCCATTCGTTTTGGCGATTTTAATATCATTCTCAGCAACGATATTGACAATGACACGCGCATTTTATTGCACCGGCAAATTCAGGAACGTATCCGGGAAATCACACCCTTCCTGGACCTGGATGGGGACCCGTACGTGGTATTGACGGAAGACGGCCGTCTCATCTGGATACAAGACGCCTACACCCTGAGCAACCGTTACCCTTACTCTGAACCGACCCGCCTGGGCGACGGCCGGGTCATTAACTACATCCGCAACTCCGTCAAAATCACCCTAGACGTGTACAATGGCACTGTCACCTACTACATCGCCGACCCGGACGACGTCATCGTGCAAACCTACAGCAACATCTTCCCCGGCGTGTTTAAGCCCATCAGCGAAATGCCTGAAGATTTACAGGCGCACATTCGCTACCCCGTAGACCTGTTCACCATCCAGACCCACCAATATCTGCGCTACCACATGACTGACGTACGTGTTTTTTACAATCAGGAAGACGTGTGGGCTATCCCCCTGGAAGTGTTCACTACCGATGGGGCCACAGCCGCCGACAGTAAACAGCCCATGGAACCGTACTACGTCACCATGCCCCTGCCCGGCGAGACAGAGCCGGAATACCTCCTCATCCAACCGTACACACCGCTGGGCAAACCGAACATGATCGCCTGGCTGGCCGCCCGGAACGATCCGCCCAACTACGGAGAGTTGAAAGTTTACGAACTGCCCAAGCAAGAGCTAATTTTTGGCCCGCTGCAAATTGAAGGGCGCATTGATCAAGAACCGACGATTTCGGAGCAATTTTCTCTGTGGGATCAGCGGGGATCGCGGGTTATTCGCGGCAATTTAATCGTCATCCCCATGAATGGCAGTTTCCTGTACGTGGAGCCGGTCTACCTGCTTTCCCAGACCAGCGCCCTGCCGGAATTGAAGCGGGTGATTGTAGCCACAGACACCCGTATTGCCATGGGCAGCACTCTGGCAGAAGCCATCACTAACTTGCTGCAAGAAAAACCGGGTGAAGTTGCCGTAGAAATCCTACCGCCGGAAGAGTTGGCGCCGGAAGATGGCGCCGGCGCGGCCCCCACAGCCACGCCGCTGCCCATTGACGCCACCATGGAAGAATTGGTGCAATCAGCCAACGCCAATTTTGAAGCCGCCCAGGAAGCGCAGCGCAATGGCGACTGGGCCGCCTACGGTGAGGCGCTGGAAGCTTTGCAGCGGGATTTGGAACAGTTGATGATTTTGACTGGTAATCAGTAATCAGCTATTGGTAATCGGTAAACGGAATACCGATTACCGCTTCACTTCTCCCGAATCCGGATCAACCATCAGCCCGGAAACATCTACCGCTTCAAAATCAGCCCCCGTCAGTTGGGCCAGATCGCGTAGGGCGTCGTTGTCCCAACGGTCATCCGGCACGCCGGAGACGTACCAGGCCGAGCCATTGTCCGCCAGAATCATCCCATACGTTTTCATCGCCTGGGCCACAACCTGCGCCTGGGGCGAAAAACCGGAGATGTCCACGTCGGCCCGCAGGCGCACGCGCAGGCCCATGGGCGGGTAGTCGGGGTCTGTCAGGCTGGAGGCGTAATGACGGGCGGGCCAAATATAGGCTCTTTGCGTCTGCGGCGCGGTAAAGCGGATGGCGTGATGAATTTCCCCGGCGGCCACTTCGTCGTAGCGCACCAACCCCGGCAGAATGGGCAACCCGGCCGCATCCGCCGACGTCCAGGTATCCGGGCGCAGAGCGTGGGAACTCAGGTCAAATTTGGCCCCGGAATCGGCCGTCCAACTGCCGTCCGTCTGGGGGAAAGCATTGTACATCTCGTACAGCACGCAGTTATCCCGATCCAGAACCAGCACGTGCCGGTCGCCGTCAGCGTCGGGGCCGCCTTCAATGGGGGCGTCCGGGGGGATGGGGTATGGGCCGGGATCGCTCTCATCTGCCCAGGTGAAGCTGACGGCCACGCCGGGCTGGCTGCCAGGCACATCTACGTAGGGAATGCCAATGGGGCTGTTGGAACCAGGCGGCCAGACGCCGGAACCGAAATCGGCGTGGACGTTTTCATTCAGGCCGATGGTTGTCATGTAAGCAGCGGAGTTGGCGTGGACAGGCAGGCTGTCTACCGGTGTATTCCAGATGTTGTTGGCGGGAAAAACGTCGCAGCCGGCGATGTTAGGCGGCGGCGTGCCCAGTTTGGTAATGAGGGGCAGATAGAGGGGCGATCCGCTGCCGCCGAATACGGTTATGATGGTTACGGCCGTGCCCCCCAACAACACAATCAGCAACACTCCCACAATAATTCGTCTCATATCATCCTTCCTTCCGGCCGATAAATATCCCCTCCTGCAAACGAAACGTCAATTTTTCGCCATTTTCCGGCCGTAAAAATTCTCTGGTCGCCCCGGACGCAGCCAGCAGCATGGTTCGAACTTGCTCGACCAAAGCCGCGTTATCTGTCAAGCGCCGCGCCCACGGGTCAAAAACCAGCCTTTTCCACAGCGTCCCTACGTGGGTTGCGGTCAAACCAGCCGCTTCATAGGCGGCCGTCCATTCAGCTACAGTCAGGCAACGGCCGTGGCTGGGATCGCGCAGTTTTTCAAAGGCATTCACATACGCTCCGGCTGCCCCGGCCGGCGCCACGTTATCCGCCACCGCCAGCCAGCCACCCGACCGTAACACCCGCGCTGACTCGGCCACAAACCAGGGCACGTCCGGGAAATGGTGCGGGGCAATACGGCACGTCACCAGATCAAACGCCCCGTCACCAAAGGGCAGATTTTCCGCATCAGCCGGTTCTGTTGTTAAATTGGTAATGCCGCGTTCCTGGGCGAGTACGGCCGTTTGCTGCAACATTTGCGGCGTAATATCCGTCGCTACCACTTCTGCCACGTGCGGGGCAAAAGCCAGCGCCGTATGCCCCGCCCCCGTGGCCACGTCCAACACCCGCCACTTCGCCTGCGGCTGCACCAAAGTCACCAAACGACCCAAACTTTCGCCTTTGGCGTGTACTTCGCTAGTCACATACGCAGCGGCATTTGGGCCAAATTGATCCTGCACTAATTTTTTGGTCATAGAGTTGGTAAATCGCTCTCTTGTTTATGAAACCAAAACCAGGCAGATTTCCAGGGGGTATGGTCGGGCATTTCGGTAACGCCGATTTCCAGGTTGTCCAGGGTAAAACCGTCGCTGAAGAGGTGGGTAATCTCGTCCTGGGGAACGCCGCGGGGGCCGTCTGGTTCTGGTATTGTATCTTCTTGCAGGCGGGTGTAGAGCAAGTACAGACCACCGGAGCGGAGCAGACGCTTGAGTCCGGCGTGGTAGCGGCGCAGTTGATCGGGGGTGAGGGCGTGCATACAACCAACGTCTATGGCTAAATCGTAACGGCCGTCCAGAAAATCCAGGTCGGCGACAGACCCCACATGAAAGCTGGTTCTGGCAGCGACGCCGGCTTGCCGCGCCCGGCGGGTGGCTTCGGCAATGGCGTCGGGTACAAAATCCACCCCGTCCACCTGCCAGCCGTGCTGCGCCAGATAGATGGTGGTACGGCCGTAGCCACAGCCCAAATCCAACGCCCGCCCCGGTTCCCGTCCCTCGGCCACAGCCATAATTTCCGGCGGGGGCAGTTCCGCATCCCAGGGAACATCCTGAGCCGCGTACCGTTCCACAAATCGCTCATAAATCTCTGCTTCGGTTAATTCTTCAGCGTCTGCTTCTTTTGCCATTCTTTGCCATCCTTTTTCCCTTGCTGTAATAAGCATCGTAAGCCCATGATTATACAATTTTTACTGGTACCAGCAGTTCCCCACACGGTTACCGGGAAGAATAGCACACTTGTAAATCATTATCATACAAGATTTCGGAAAAGGTTCTGTAAAAGGAAAAGCTGATGTGTCATTCTGTATTGGTAGTAGAAGATGATGAACAAGTACGCAGGCTGCTTTGCGACATGGTATCTTTGATGGGTTTCAATTCCGCGGAAGCGGTTAACGGACGGGATGCCCTGTACAAATTAAAAGAGCAGCAGCCGGACATTATGCTTTTGGATGTAATGATGCCAGAGATGGACGGCATTGCCTTGTGCAAAACGCTCCGCAATGAAGAAGCCACAGCCAATTTGCCCATCATTATGCT
>JALUPA010000647.1 GCA_027054335.1 Ardenticatenaceae bacterium | reverse complement strand
CCTCATGTACAGCCGAGTCATACGCCACGCGCAGCGTGGCTTCACCGCCGGGAGGAATAGTCATGGGTGATAATACGGCCGTGGTACAACCACACGACGTGCTGACCGCCACTACCGTTAGGTCGCCGTTGCCCAGATTACGTACCGGTACGTCAGCAGCGGCCACATCCCCTTTGTTAATGTATCCGAAATCATACGTCGCGGTCACATCAATGTCGGGTTCGGCCGCGCCACAGGCAGTCAGCAAGCCAATTGTTAAAAAAAGTAAAATCCAGATTACCTTACGCATTAGTCTCCAAAACCTTTCCTTGTCAGCCAAGCACCCATACCAACATGCCCACGCCCAGGGCCACCATCACCAGACCGTACCATAACCGAATCTTGAGCGCGTGCTGCCGCTCCCATTGCGCCCAGGCTTTGGCCGAAGTCCGGTTCCCGACAACCAGCAAGATGGCGATAAGCGGCAGGACAAACATCACGTTATACAGGGCCAGGTAACTGACGCCCCAGGCCAACGTAGTTTTGGCATTGAGCAGGGTAATTACCGAAACGTAAATACCGCCCGAACAAGGGAAGGTACACAAGCCTACCAGAAAACCTGCGCCTATCGTGGCCGGTAAAGTGGATTGTTTAACCAATTGATAAGTGCGCGCCCCGGCCACTTTAGGCATGTGCAGTTTGATGGGAAATTGTGGAAAAAAATACTCGATCAGGTTGAGGATACCTAACCCAATCAATATCCAGGCGCCAACGCGGGCCACAAAATGGGGATCGCTGGACAGCCGCACCGCCTGCAAAATACCCAGGCCAATAGCGAAGTACACCAGGAAGATCATGCCGATATAGACAAATCCCAGCTGTAAAATACGGCCGCGTGACTGGCGCAGCGTGAACAAAAAAGCCAGCAGCAGCAGGATCACGGCAAAGGCGCAAGGATTCACCGAATCAATCAGGCCCGTAACAATGACGGCCGGCAACAATTGGCCCAGATTTGCCAAACCCACCGGCAGCGCCCCTTCGGCAGTCATTGCCTGCTCCAGGGCGTCGGCAAAGGGCGTATCAATGGGGAAGGTTTGCACTTCCCCTACCCAGGCCCACAGGCGGTACTCAGTAGGTTCGCCGTGCATTTCCGGTTGCCATAACACCAGGCGCGGCGGCAAGTCGGGCGCTGTAAGCGCCGCTTCTATCAGGTCGGGCGGCACGTGCCCCAGAATGACCAAAGTGCCTTTATCTGTAGGCACAAAGGCGTATAGTGAATCGGCTATCGAGCGGGGCAAGGCTACAGAGTCGGCTATGTCCAACAGTAAGGTGCGTTCATCGGGAGCCGTATAGTCATGCAGTTCCGGATTGGCTGCCAGACCCTGCGCCTGCAATGCCGGCAAAAGCACATCTTCCGTGTAGGGCCAGCAATCAACACAACCGGCGCTGAAAAAGATGTGGGTAGTTTCGGCCGTGTTCTCCTGCTGGGCCAGGGCCGGATGAGCCAGGGCCAACAGCGCCGCCAATACCAGAAAAATACCAGGCGTTAATCGTTTCATGATTGTATCCTGCGTCATCCGTCGTCATGGGTGACGTGATGTGTCATCACGTCAACTATCCCTCACGTCTGCCTGAATCCAGATTTCTGCCTGTGATTGGCTCGGATCATTATTTTCGATGATCAGGCCGCGCCGCACTGTCTGCCCGGCCACGTCGTGGAAGCCGATGTCAATGGTGATGGTTACTTCCGCCACCTTGCCGGGCGGGATGACGCTGGCGCTGATTTCGGCCGTTGTGCAGCCACAGGTTGTGTAGGCCCGGCTGATGGTCAAGGGTGCATCTCCCGTATTGCGGATGATAAATTGGCGCGTGACCACGTCCTGTGGGCCAACTGTGCCAAGGTCCTCAAAATTGTCCGGCACAATAATGGTTGGCTGCGCTTCATTCGCAGGCAGGAAAGGAATGGGCGGCCCATCACCCATCTCGTGGACGGCCTGGATAGGTCGGTCATATACGACATCTTCTAGTGCGTAAATTCGCAAATCTTTATTTTCTTGTGTGCCGGTAATGTAGGCATAGCCGCCCCAGCCAACCAGTAACACACCAATAATCAGCAAGACGGAGGTGATTATTTTCTGCCGGCGGGCCTTACGTCGAAATTCCTCCTGGCGGGCTTTTCGGCTTGCTCTTATGGTACCTGGATGTGACATGATATTCTCCTCATTTCAGACAAAAACAATTCAACGGGCAATTTGCCAGGTGAATACACGTGTGGGAACGTCTACGTTTTGCAGTGTCAGGGTCAGGGTCGTGGCATCGTCGAGGATATGACGGCCGTCCAGTTCGGTCGGAAAATGCAACAAACCAGAAACATGATGTCCGCCCCGGGTTGCGTCCCAGGTGATGGCCTCAACCGTTAAACCTGTATCAGTTTGCAACGTGGCTAACGCAGCCAGGTCCATACTCAAATCAACCGAGTGTGTATTCATGGCAACATCAAACTCTAAAGTGTCGTCGTGGCTGCTCAAGTTCAGGGGTGTGATGCTTACAGTGACCTGACCCTGCTCATCCTGTTTAGTCTCTCCATCTGGCGCAGGCGCCTGAGCAGCATTGTTTACTAACGGGGCGGCCGGCAAAGAGGCAGCAGCAACCGCTTCACGTCCCCCAGACTGACTACTACAAGCAGTCAGGAAAGCGAGTAACAGCGACGACAGGATAACCAAACGATTCAATCTCATGCAGCCTCCGCGGATGGGGAAAGCATACGAATTGCTTTCCGCCGTTCTTTGAACAATATAATGAGCATGACAACAATACCCAGCAGAGTCATTCCCAGCCCAACCAGCATGAAAGCAGTGCGATATTCTGCCAGAAAAGTGGCAGCGGCCGTCAGCCCCAAAATAGGCAAAACGTCCGCAGCGTGATGGGCGCAGCAGGCGACCATCGCCGTCGTAGACACGCCGCCGCTGGCGCCCGTCAACGCACCGCTGGGGCCGGTATCGGCCACGGCAATGAAAAGGCGTTTTCTGAGAATAACATACAGGGCTGCTTGCACACCGAAACCAAGGATGATCGGGAAAACGATCCAACGATCTTCCCAGAATAATTCAACAGCATGCTGGGGACTTTCAGCCCAGGAAACCAGACCAAAATATAGAGCAGTGAGAAAGCTCGCTCCCGCTATTCCAGCTCCCACAGGCCATAAGATGCGCCTAGATTTTGTCATGCCAGCCAAACCTCCACTTTATACACTATACACCTACAGAATACCGAAACCAATACAGGGGTAAGAGCGCCAAATGGCCTATCATATAAAAGAGATGACATTTGTCATACACAGGATATGATGGCCGTATTACCGTTTGCCGCCAGCAAAAAACCCGCCAAATGGCCTGTGTCCGACCCGATCTTCGGCGCTGGTTAGTTGAGGAAAAATGGCTTATGCTGGCTTTACTTATAAATGGGTAAAACTGGCGTGAGTCGGTAACTACCAATAACCTTTGAGGAGGTAATTCAAATGGCGAAAGACCTTGTATGCGGGATGGAAGTAGATGAGAAAACGGCCGAACACAAATCGGAGTATGGAGGTAACACTTACTACTTCTGCTGTCCAAGCTGTAAATCCAAATTTGACAAGGAGCCGGAAAAGTATATAAGCGGCAGTGAGGAACATAGCGGCCACCACCATCATTAAAAATTCAGGTGACAGTCACTTTTTAAGTGACTGTCACCTCTGGTTTACGGCATAGGATGCTGCCCTGTGCGCTGCATCGCCCTTTGTTCCGGCGTCCACCACGCCTTAAAATAGCTGATAACCGCATCAACTTCCTCTTCCGTAAGATGATCGCGGTGGCCGACCATAGGTGTGCCTGGACGGCCGTCCAGAATAACGGAACGCAACTGATCATCCATATGATGCCAGGAGTGCATGGAGCCATTTAGCGCCGGTCCCACGTCACCCTCACCTTCCGCCCCGTGGCAGACGGCGCACGTTTCGCTGTATACCTGTTCACCCTGGGCCAGCACTTCCGGTGAGGCCAGCGCCACTTCTGCCGAGCCTCCGGCCGGGCGAAGAGCAGCTCCTACACCCAACACAGCCAAAATTCCCCCAAAGGCCAGCAGCCAAACCCAACCCGGTATACGGCTCTCAGCTTTTTTCTTGCGTCGCGCTTTTTTATATTTGCGCTGCTGTGATTTTGGTTTACTCATATCCTGTTTTTCCTTTCCATCACTTGTCTGTCGGGAGCGTAATCGAACTGGTTGGTTTATACATGCGCCAAATAGCCTATAATATAAAAAAAGTGACATATGTCACATTGTTTACCCGGACAATGGGCGCTCAATATAGTCCGATCCATAACAAAACCGTCCTGCTTTTGACATAATCATTACAGAACGGTCTTGTCAGGTGCTGATTTTTCTGTGTTGCACTCATTCCCTAAACCAGTGTTTTCCTTGATTTTAGCATCAACCGAGCAAATAACGCAACCAGGTATGACGCTTCACAAACTCAGTACGCTCGATGATCGCATCCAGACCCAGGACACGGCCGGCGCCAAACGCCCCCAGGCCGAAGAGCAACAGGGCATATACGATATGGTCATCAACCACCCAGCCGTGCTCCAGCGGCAGCCCTTGTGCCAGGCCGCCGGTGAGACTGGCTGCCCAGAAGAAAAGCATCATCACAGCCGCCCAAAAGGCGTTCCAGCGCACCAGCACGCCCAGGAGCAACCCCAGGCCTGTCAACGTCAAGCCCCATTGCACCAGGCCGTCAATTACCGGGCTGCCGGCCCAGGTAGCCCAGACAGAAGTGAACGGATTCCCTTCCGGGATGGCGAATTGCAGAAAGCCGGCGGCCGTCCATTCCGGGTCAAGCAGTTTAACAATACCGGCCTGGAACAGCACCCAGCCCATTACAATCCGCAGACCAAACAGCGCGTAAGCCACCCAGGTGTACGAGTATTCAGTTTCTACTTCGCGTCCAAATAATTTCCCACTTAAAACGTGTGTTGACATTTTTTGACCTCCTTTAAGATTTTTCTCAATTTTCCCAATACGTTACCGTTCGGGAATGAGCCTGAAAATTTTTACATTATCTGCTTTCAGCTTACTGTAAATGTGAGGCATATTCCTAGCGCCAAATTGCCCATCACATAAGAAAAGTGACATTTGTCACAATTTGGTTTTAGCGCCAGGGTAATGAGAAACATTGCTCCCGCATTGGAATCACTGTGCGCCAGCCGCGTTTGTCTGCGTCAGCTTGCAAGGCGCGGCTGGCTTTTGGCTTGCCGTGGACAATGAAGGTACGCTTATGGTTATTTATCGCTCACTGGCTCCGGCTGGCTGACGGGTCAGGTAGTTGTAAGGCCAGACAATGAGCGCGGCGATGTACACGCTGTAACCCACCAGCCACAGCAGGCCGATGGTGAATCCGGTGGCCGTCAGGGGCCAGGTGAACCCTGGCAGCAACGGCGCCCAGATGGTGTACATCGTCCAGCCAAGCAACAAGTCCCCGGCAATGCACAGAAGATAACTAACCGTTAAAGCAATGAATAGCGTAATGGCTACCGGACGAAAACGTAAACCTGTGTTCATTTTGCACCTCCATATTGGGGTGACGGCCGTTTTACCCAGCCCTCACACACCTAAATTGTGAGTAGTGCCAGGCACGGGGCGAACGAATTTGGCCGACCAGGGCCATTCTACCCCGTGCCTGGCACTACCCTATCCGAGAATCAACATACAACTCTGCCCGGGTCAGCGGCAGGCCGCTTTGTCCATTCTCCGGTTTGGCTAACAACGTTTGGTTGACGTTGATGTTACCGGCTTCAAACCAATGCGTTACGCTGGCCATGTACAGCCGCCAGGTGCGGTAGGTTACGGCATCGGTCACGGCCGTAGCCTTATCTTCGCGTGCTTCCAGCCGCTTGACCCAATGCCGCAGCGTGAGGGCGTAGTGTTCGCGTAGATTTTCTACGTCGCGCAGTTCAAATCCGGCCTTTTCCGCCACCAGACCTGCCTCGCTCACCGGAACCAACTCACCATCCGGGAAAACGTACCGGTTGACAAACGATCCGTTGCCCAGGATGTAGCGGTTCACAAGTTTCTGTTTAAGAGAAACATGCCCGGTCGGTTCCTGCGGCAGGCAGCAGGGCATCGCTTCCGGCGCGGCAATATACTGCTGCGGGGGACGGCGGGAGATGCCGTGGTTGAGAAACAGCCCGCCCGGTTTCAGCAAACGGTATGCCTGGGCAAAATAAGTGGGTAATTTCTGGCGTCCCACATGCTCAAACATGCCCACGCTCACAATCTTGTCAAACTCGCCCAGGCCGCCGTCCCGGTAATCCATCAACTTGACGACGACCTGACCTCCCAGACCGGCGCGGGCGATTTGGTAGTTGGCAAAATCTACCTGCTTTTCGCTCAAGGTCACGCCCAGGGCGCGGACGCCGTAATTTTCCGCGGCGTAGCGCACGAGGCCGCCCCAGCCGCAACCGATGTCCAGCAGCCGGTCGCCCGGCCGCAGCCGCAGTTTGCGGCAGATGTGGTCCAGCTTTTGCCTTTGGGCCGTATCCAGGCTTTCTTCCCCCGTGATGAAGTAGGCGCAGGAGTATTGCATACGGCCGTCAAGCCACAAAGCGTAAAAATCATTTCCCACGTCATAATGGTAGCGAATGGCCGCATGATCCCGTTCGCGGGAATGGGGCCGGCCGGAAAGGTGGGCCGGGCCACGGCCGTTACGCTGTACCTTTGGCCCGCGCGGCAGTGCCGCCCAACGACGCATCAGGGTGAATAATTCGCCTCTGGTAGAAAATAAGGTCTGGTCGAGGGTACTCATAACGCTTACGGCCGTGTGTATGTCCCCTTCAATGTCAAAATCGCCGTAAATAAAAGCCTCCCCCAGCGAAAGTTCAATAGGCGGGCGGAACATGGCGCGTAAGGCGCCGGGATGGTTCAATACCAGAGTAAAAGCGGCGCGGCCGGTGTCGGCCGGCAGCGTCTCGCCATTCCACAAGCGCACCGCAAAATTGCGCCGCTCCAGGCTGCGGAACAGCCAGTCAAGCAACTCACGGGTAGCCGCAGCCGCCCGGTCATCATCAGAATGAGCCAATACTGCATGGTTGCTCATCACACATAACTCCTTGCCGCTCAGGAAGCCGCACTGTTGGCCAGTGTATTACTTCTCGGCAGCGCATCACCCTCTTCAGGCACAACAGCCGGGGAAGGAATCATGGCCCGGCTGTAGACCCGCATAAAGGCGTGAAAATAACGCCAACCCTCAATACCAGACACAATCGTTTCCACCAATGGCACCGGAATATTGGTCAGGAATTTTTGGATAAAGAGAAGAAAACGATACAAAGAGGCTTGCTCATCCACACAGCGGCGGTAATGAGCCAGCGCCTCTGCCTCCGTCATCTGCCCGGAAATAACAGCCCGCGCCAGTTGACCGGCTTTCGCCCCAAAATAGAGAGCGGGCCGGATACCTTCGGCCGTCAGCGGCATACATTGGCCGGCCGCATCTCCCACGCGAAAGATATTCCCGGCTACAGGCGGGCGGCGGCGATAAGGGAAATAGCCGCCGTGTATCCCCTTTGTTGTCTGGTTAAAATCTTCAGCCAACCATTGGTCCAAGTCTGCTTTCAACTGTGTTTGCCCCACGTAACTGGCAATACCGGCGCGGGAGGTGGCCCCGGCCGGGAAGAGCCAGGTGACGCCTTTGGGCAGCAACCGGCCCGGCAGGTACCAAAACTCCAGGCCGGATGATTGCACCGGAATCACGGTTTCCATGCCAAAACTTTTGCCCTTGTGCGCTGCCGTCTTTTGCTGCCCGTTGCTAGACAGCGCGGCCCGCCAGCCGGTGGCGTCAATCAACACGTCTGCCGTAAAACTGCCCTGCGACGTGTGTACCAGGCGATCATCATGGCCGCGCACGGCCGCCCGCAGTACCTCGGCGTCACCCTGTGCCAGCAACTGGTTACAAAAAACGTCGTAATCAAAGGTACAAAAAGTTTCAGGCAGGGGGATGGTATGCGTGCGCCGGGGCAGGTGCAGGATGTAATTGTCATGGGTCTGGCACAGGCTGTCCATGGTACCTGTGGCTTTCAGCACGGCCAAGGTGGTGCCGCACGCTGAGGTGGGCACTTTGCCAATCTCGTGGGGTTCAATCAGCAGGACGCGCTTGCCCCGCAATTGGGCGGCCGCAGCCAGCCCCGCAAAACTTCCTCCGGCAATAATGACGTCGTAATCCATCGAACTATCTCCGTTTGTGGCTGGTGACTGGTAGTTGGTGATTCATACCGACCACCAACCACAAACCCCTAACCACACTGTGTTACGGGCAGGCGCCGGCAAATTCACAAAGTAATGTCTCTGTGGGGCCGAGCTTTCTGGCGCCCGTATTAACATTGATAAAAGCTGCGCCATCCGGTATG
>JALUPA010000646.1 GCA_027054335.1 Ardenticatenaceae bacterium | reverse complement strand
CGTTTATTCAGTTTTGAGGAAAGGTTAACAGCTTGAGGTAGATGGATGCGACCGGTACATCATTGCCGTAAACAGGTGGTACACCATTGCCGTAAATGGGCGGTACATTTACGGGCGTAATTTGACATGTGATTCTGCTTGGAGCCATGACGATTCCAGGTAATACAGAAAAATGACCGGATGCGGCGAAAAAGACGGCCGTATCCGGCCGCAAAATTGGCCGGGTCTGACCTTCCCGCCACTTTGAAATTCGTTTAGACTATCCTCGTGTCGACACAAATTTGACCGGAAGTTTTAGATAAGGAGTAGATGATGTCCAAAAAATTACAATCTAAATTGGAGGTTACAGTATGACAAGTAGATTTCAGTACATTTTAGCAGGTGCAGGGATCACCCTGTTAGCAATTACTGCAACTCTTGTAATTGGATATAAGTCAACACAAGCCAGTAACACCGCGGCAACCATTACTTCTGAGAACCCGGAAGAATCAAGCAACTCCGTAACGGCAAGCAGCTTAGTCAATTTCCAGGAACAAGCAGATGATGTCACGGATTTGTTATCTGAACGCAATCAACTGGTTGCCAAATGGCAGTCATCAGTTAAGACACAAAGCGGCTGGTTACATATGAAAATATTGTATGACCGAGAATTTGATAGCGGGGGAATATTACCAAATGGGCATCCAATTCCTCAAGATTATATCAGTGAAATTTGGTACAAGCCGGATAATGGCGATGCAACGGCCCAAATGGTTAATTTAATGTGGGACATTGAGGGCAATTTGGTACAGGTAGCAACTTATCGTGATGGGTATTGGCGCAATTTTTCTGACAATAGCAAAATGGTTGATATACCACCTACTCTACCTCAGGATGATCGTTTTGTGGCGGGAAATGTAGCCTATAACAAGATTATTCGTGAGGATATATCTTCTGACAAAGGCTCAACAGCGGTGTTTACTTATCATTATAGCCACCCAGCTATCTCTTATGACAATACTGGATTCGAAGGGATTACAATCAAGGGTGGCATCATTCAGGAAACGATTGATATTGCGACGGGCCAAACACTTAAGGTTACGACAACATTCCAAATGACTGATGGTAGTAAGCGTCTTGCAGATGAATACACTTATCTGCTCACTGAAATTGTTGATGATGTACCGGCCAATGTTTTTGAATATCTAGAGAAGGAAGTAGACTATGATAACCAATAAATCAAAAGTTCGCTTTGTAATTAGCAGTTTGGCGGCAACAGTTTTGTTTGCCCTATTAGTCAATACAATATTTGCTGCTTACAATTCAACTCCATTTGCAGGCTCTACTGCTATTTCATTTAAGTATCACACACATTATGCACCTAACTCATGGTATGCAAATGTTGAAAGCTCAATGGATTGGGGCTACGGTCCGGCAATAGATGTAATTGGTTGGTCTTCCTGGAACGTTTATGGCAAATGCAACGGAGCGTATGTGACATCTGACCATCTTGACGGAACAGTAGGCAGGAATGTTAAGTTTCAAGGAAGAACAAGCGCTCAATATATTCCTAACTGTGCAGGGTCACGACAGACTGTCTCCAATGGTCAGCATCAGTTTCAGGAAGGTGGTAGTTCAATCAATCCATGGGTTCAGGAGATCCGCAGCTATCCTTAAACAATAAAACTTTCTGAAGTTCATTAGGTGTTGTAGGCACTGGAACATTAACAGTTCCGGCGCTTTTCATCTGTTCCTCCTCAAAGGAAACGTTGCTGTTGCCAAGCTTTGGTCAAGTCCCAAAATAATGGTGCGTTTGAAAAAAGACAGCAATCATTTATGGATTTTGCTAAGTATCCTACCTGTTACAATTTTCTCTTAATGACGGAAAACTTTAGCCAAAAAGACTTGGATGCACAAATCAACGCGGTATGTCCATCATATTGGGTTTGTGGTTGGTATACTAATCCTGTACCGGCCAGCGCTGTGCCTTGGGTAGACAAAGGGTACTATAGCGATCCGGCCGCTACTTTGTCTTCATGGGGATATCATAACACGTGGAATTTAGCTGGTGGTGGTTGGACAAGTCCCCAGACGTACCAATGGTGGCGGTGTGGATGGAACACTTTCAGAGATCACGCTAACATTGTTGGCAGTAACATTCATGAGCAAAACTATACCGGATCTATTCCGGGTGAGCCCAATCCTGAGGTATATGCATCTGGTCATGGCCATATCCAGACTGGCCAGCTTATGTATATTGGTGGCATGCTACTCACTAATATCTATTCCAAAAAAGCAAAACACTGTTGTTCTTGTTCGGCATAAATTTCAGTCTTAGAAGCGGTAAAACTTCGTGACTCTGGTTCACTTTGACAGGTCGCGAAGTTTTATTGCCGCCAGGGAGTAACATGATGTCTGGAAACAAGGTTGTAAAAAACTTGGTAATCGCTTTGGGACTAATAGTTTGTTTTTTTGTGGTATTTTGGGGAACCAGGAATTTTAAGCATTGGTACACAGATGTTGTCCTTGATAACAAAGAACATTTCTTGAGCTGCACGGAGTTACCGGAGAAGGAGTTCACAGAGCGCGTATTTCGGGAACACGCAAAAACAGTTGCAGAAATCGAACAGATTAATCCGGGATTTATTTTTGTAGAGGTTGACGCTACTCAATGCGCAGGGAAGGCAGATATTGTCATTTATTTTGCCAGCCATAAAGAAAGAGAGCAAATCGAGACAATATTGGGCGATTCTTTTTGGGGTGTTCCTTACCGTATGTACAATCGATAGGGCCATTGTTTGTCAGCGCTAATTGTCACGCGCCACCCGCACGGCCGTATCCCCCACAAATAACTCGCTGCCAGCCTCCAACACGGCCGTTTTCACATACCCTAACGCCACAAAACCATCCGGCCCCTTTGCGGCTGAGGTGATTATGCCCGCACTTTTGCCCTCGACTGTGATGGCGTCTCCTGCTGCCAACGGCTCCTCTGCCCGCAAGCGCACCAACTGCTTCGCCAGCTTGCCCCGGCTTTCCATGCGGGCAATGATTTCCTGGCCAGTATAGCAGCCTTTGTTGAAGGAAACGTCCGCCCACAATCCTGTTTCCAGAGGGATATAATCGCCGCTGATTTCCCGGCCGAAGCAGGGCAATCCGGCTTCGATGCGGATATATTCAAAGGTGGGTTCGGCTACTGCCGTCACCCCGCTACCCAGCAACCGCTGCCAAACAACTTCCCGATCCACCTCATGGCACATGACAAAATAGCCGTCCCCGTTAATCGGGTCGGTACGGGCCAGCCAGATGTCTATGTCGTCAATTTTCTGTTCCCGCCAATGGTGCAGTGGGAAATCCGTGTCTGTAAAGCCAGCTGCGTGTAGTTTTTCCTGCGCTTTGGGGCCGTAAATGGCAAATACGGCCGTATCTCCACTCAAATCCTCAATGTGAAAGTCATCGTTAAAAAAGACAAAGCGCATCAGGTAACGGGCAGTGTTGTCCGCATTGTTCTCGCCAGTCAGGGCGTACACTGCCTGGCTGCCCGTGTACAAAATCAGCCGGTCAATGATGCGGCCGATGTCGGTCGTCAGGATGGTGGCCGCGCCTTCGCCCGGCTGCAAGCGGACCACGTCCTGGGTGGACATACGGTGCAGCAAATCCAACCGCGTCTCGCCGCTGAAGCGCAGTATTCCCAAGGCGCTGCGGTCGGTCAGGATGGCTTCTTCACGGGCGGTGCGAAGGTCGTTTTCGTTAATCTGATTGCTCATCAGGAAACTCCTTGTTCAGTTGATTGCTGCCATTGGCGGAGACGGCCGTTAACGGAATAACGCCATTATTAGCCGCCTGCTCCCAGGATCGGGCAAATTTTTGCACGGCCGGCAGGTACCGGGCTTCGTTTTCGTAGCTGGTTTGGGCAACAATTTGGGCCAGGGAACGGCCGTTGAACCATTTATATCGTTTATTGTCTGCCAACCGCCGGTCAGAGAACGTTTCCAGCCATTCCTCCAGTTGCAGCCGCACCTTCATCAAATCATCAAAGACGCGATCCAGGGGACGGCCGTATGTTTCCGCCACCCGCTGCCGGTTAAATTCATCCGGGTTGGCCAGAGCGGCCAGCAGGCGTTCCGGTTTCTTCCCCTGATCCAGCTTGAGCAGCGCCGTCACCATTTCCGCTTCCCAGGCGGTCAGCACAGCCAGCAGAGCGGCGATAGACCAGTCGTCTACTGCGCCGGGGGCCAGCAGCGCTTCATCCGGCAGTGGTTCCAGAGCGATCAGGAGTTGTTCACGGCCGTAATCCAATTTGTCCAGTAACTGTTCCATCACATTTGTCACAATTAGATTCTAGCATCGCCTGAGAGAGGGAGCAATGAGGCGTGACATCCATCACGTCCGAGATATGATCTCCCGCAATAGACGCCAGACCCAATTCACCGTATACTCGCCCTTAATGGCAGGAAAGATTTTCCAGAAAATATTAACAAAAATAAATAATTATCAGTATAATGGCCTCAGGATTCGACAACTTGCGAAAATGGAGCATATCTATGATTGATTCAGTCCTAATTGTTGAACCTTATTATTCTGATAATGACACATCATCTATAGAAAGGCGGCTAACAAAAGCGCCCAAAAGCATCACCTCTGGAGGCCGTATGGAGATTAAATGGGAAGTTGTCGCCGAAACTTTTGGCATTACCCCCGCTACTATCATTGCCGGGCGCTTGAAAGCGGAAGGGCTACCGGTGCGGGTATGGCAGGAAGGCGCCGGACAGGCTTTAGGCTTGACAGTGGGGGCTTTAGGCACGGGTTATGTCGCCGTTCCTGAAGAATATGTGGAACAAGCCCTGGATTTACTGGACGAAGAAGTAGAGATAAACCCGGAAGATTGGCAAGAAGACGCCAATTAGTAGAAAAATATAACTCATTGATGTGGAATGCACCCAGATTCCCAAAATGAGTCAAGGAGAATTGAAATGGCTAATACAACTTGGACAAATACAGGAGATGAATCTGTACTGGAAAAGAAAAATAACCGCTTGAAATTTATGTTCGGCGGACTGGTTTTATTGGCGGCTGTCGTGTTTTTAGTTGTCAATGCCATGAGCGGCGGTACACAGCTTTTCAAGACAGTTGACGAGTTTTACGCTGACCAGGATAAAATGTTTGGTCGTGATTTGCGGGTATCCGGTTTTGTATTGGGTGATACGATTGAATTCACCCAGATTGACGCCACCACTTCGCGTCTGGAATTTGATATTGTAGACGACGTAAATAACCCTGGCCAGCGGTTGCGCATTGTAGCTATGAATGAACCGAAACCCGATCTGTTGCAACATGAAGCCCAGGCCCTGGTAGAAGGTCGTGTTGATGAAAACGGTATTTTTATGGCGAACCCCGGTGGCTTGCTGTTGAAATGCCCCACTCGTTATGAAGAGCTGGAGGCAGGAGAAGCAGCACAATGATAGCTGATCTCGGTTATGCCGCTATTGTGTTGGCTTTTGCGGCTGCTATTTATGCGGGTGTGGCTTCCTGGTATGGCAACCACACACAACAAATCCGTTGGGTAGAAAGCGCACGCAATGCCACTATTGCTACATTCCCCCTGCTGACACTTTCTGCTATTTTGCTGACAGTTTCCCTGTTACGCAATGATTTTTCCCTGGAATATGTCTGGCGGGTGAGCAGTCTGGAAACACCCACCTATCTGAAAGTCACGGCCATGTGGGGCGGGCAGGCGGGATCACTGCTGTTCTGGAATTTTCTTCTGGCTGGTTTTGCGGCTACGGCCGTAGCCATCAACTGGAAAAGGCAGCAGGAATTAACGACCTATGCCATCATAGTGCTTAGTTTTACCCAGGTTTTCTTTTTGGCGCTGGTCATGTTTGTAGAAAACCCTTACGCTCGCCTGGAGATTGTGCCGGCCAATGGCAATGGCCTGAATCCGTTACTGCGCCATCTGGGTATGGTCATTCATCCCCCCACGTTATATCTGGGCTTTACCGGCTTTGTCATACCGTATTCGTTTGCTATGGCGGCGCTCATATCGGGTAAGCTGGATGACACCTGGATTCGTATTACCCGGCGCTGGACGCTGGTGGCCTGGCTGTTCCTCAGTTTGGGTCTGATTCTGGGCGGCCGTTGGGCGTATGACGTGTTGGGTTGGGGCGGTTACTGGGCTTGGGACCCGGTAGAAAACGCCTCGCTAATGCCCTGGCTGGCCGGTACGGCCTTTTTACACTCCGTTATGATCCAGGAAAAACGGCATATGTTCAGAATGTGGAACATGTTCCTGGTCATTCTAACGTACATGCTGGTGATTTACGGCACGTTTATTGTGCGCAGCGGCGTTATTTCTTCGGTGCATTCGTTTGCCGAATCAGCTATTGGCCCCTTGTTCTTTGGCTTTATGGCCTTCATGTTTATCTTTTCTGCGTATTGGGTACATCGCCGCCGGGAGGAGTTGCACTCGGAAAATACGTTGAGTTCGTTTTTCTCGCGGGAAGCGGCTTTCCTTTACAATAATTTTCTGATCCTGGCGATTTTGGCTGTTGTCTTTTTGTTTACCAACTTCCCCATTATTTCTGAATTATTTACCGGTGAAAAGGGATTTGTCGGGCCGCCGGTGTATGAGAAGGCATTGGCGCCCTTGTTTGCCGTTTTGCTGCTGTTGATGGGGGTAGCTCCTTTGACAATGTGGTATCGTACCAGTGTCAAGCGTTTTGAATTAGCCCTGCGTTGGCCTGTTCTCACGGCGACGCTGGTGATTATTGCGGCTGCAGTTCTGGGCATGCGCGACTGGAAGGCGCTGCTGGGTATCTGGATTGTGACCTTTGCCGCTTACTTGACGCTGGCCGAGTTTGTTAAGGGGACGCGGGCGCGTATGAAGCGGGGGGAACGGCCGTGGACAGCCTTTGGTCATTTGATGGCCCGTAACCGGCGGCGTTATGGCGGCTACTGGATTCATATAGGTGTTCTCATCATAGCCCTGGGCATTATCAGTTTTGAGTTGTACCAGCAGGAAACCCAAATCCGCCTGAATGTGGGCGAAACGATGAGCATTAACCGTTTTGAGATGCAGTTTCTGGGCGTAACCCGCTATCCCGGCCCGGACGATCTGGTGGTAACGGAGGCGACGGTGGATGTGTATGAGAATGGCGAGTATGTGGCCACACTCCACCCCAAATCTGAATTTTATACACGTACCCAACAGCCCATGACGATTCCCGACGCCAGAGAAACAATCACGGAAGATTTTTACGTGCTTATAGTAAATTGGGAACCAACGTCGGCCGATCAGGCCACGTTCCGTGTTTTTTACAATCCCATGATTAACTGGGTGTGGTTTGGGTCGGTTGTTTTTACCATCGGTACGCTTATTGCTGCTTGGCCGGACCCGCGGGAAGAGAAGGTGACGGTGGCCCGCAGCCAAACACCGGCTGTAGCCGTTGATTAAATGAGATGAGTGAGCAGATGAATCTAGCAAAATCTGGCAAATGGCTCTTGATTGTAGGGTTATTGTTGCTTCTGATTACGGCCGTTACCCTGCCTGCTCTGGCTCAGGATAACGAAGTATCAGACGATGAAGTCAACGCCGTAGCCAAAGGGCTATACTGTCCCGTATGCGAAAGCATTCCGCTGGATGTGTGTGGTACGCAGGCTTGCGCCGAATGGCGCGAACTTATCCGCACCCAACTGGCCGAAGGCATGACGGAAGAAGAAATTTACGACTATTTTGCCCGGCAGTATGGGGATGGGGTTTTGGCCGAACCGCCAAAACGGGGCGCTAACCTCATTCTGTGGTTCTTTCCCATTGTGGCCGTCATCCTGGGTGGCGTCCTGTTTGGTCGCTATGTGATGAGTTTGCGCTCGGAAGCGATACAGCCGGAGGGAGACGCCAGCACGGTGCTGCCGGTTTCTGCAGAAACACCGGTCAACGCTACGGCAGATGGTCTACCGGCCGAACCTGTAGACCAGGATTATTTAGCCAAAGTCGAGGCAGAATTGCGACAACGAAATACCGGTGAATGATCGGTCATGGCAGCCCATCATTTGCCTTTGAGCGATTATGAGTGAAACGGTAACAGAAGTAAATGAAACTGACGGAAAGAAATCGCGGTCGATCAACGTTTTGACCGTCATTATTTGGGCTGTCATTATTGGCGTTCTGGCTCTTTTAGGCTGGGGTTTGGTCAACAGCACGGCTCCCCGCCCGGAAGCCGGAGAAAAAGCGCCGGAAATCAATCTGGAATTTTTCCAGGGATATGAGTGGCAAGGGCGGCCGAGCGCCAAACTGTCCGACATGCAAGGCAATGTGGTAGTGCTGAATTTCTGGGCCTCCTGGTGCCGGGAATGCCGGGTGGAAGCAGAGTTGTTGGAGCAAACTTCTCGTAAATATGCCGATGACGGTGTGGTTTTTTTGGGATTGGCGTATGCTGACGTGGAACCCAAATCGTTAGCGTACTTGCGGGAATATGATATTACTTATCCTAATGCGCCCGATCTGGGTACGGATGCAGCCGATGATTACGAGATCACCGGCGTACCGGAGACATTTATTATTGACAAGAATGGCGAAATTGCCCACGTGCAAATCGGCCCTATAAGTGCGGCGATGCTGGACGGGGTTATTCAGCAGCTTTTGGAGCAGTGACCGGTGAACGGTAATCAGTTATCGGTAATCGGTGACCTGAATACCGATGACTGATTACCGAACCGGTGACCAAACACGGAAGATAAAATGACGATTGGTTCTATATTATTGGTGGTAGCCTTACTGATGTTGGTGGGTTTATATCTGGTACGGCCGTTTCTGAAAAAGGAAGATGAGGCAGAACGGCCGTTTACCCAACGCGAGCGGCTGCTGAATGAAAAAGAAGCCATTCTGGCCGAAATCCAGCAGACAGATTTTGATTTTGAGACCGGGAAAATTCCGGCTGACGCCCATGAGAGGGAACGCACCTTGTTGATGGCGCAGGCAGCCGACGTTTTGCGGCGCATTGATGAGTATGACGCCCAGCCCGATCCGGTTGACACGGAAATTGAAGCAGCCGTAGCCCAAATGCGCCAGCAAGAAACGCCGGTGACGACTGTAACCCCTACGGCCGTTCCTGCCAATAGACAAGGAAAATTCTGTCCCCAATGCGGTTCGCCCATTGATGCCGGTGATAAATTTTGTACTAGCTGCGGGCACAAACTGGTCTCTACCACTTTAACCCCACAAACCACTTCTTAAAAACTATGAAAAAACTGACCTTTTTAACTATTGGCGGTCTGGTAACGGCCGTTCTCCTGACCTTGTTTTTTACGGCTTCCCCCACCACCCGCGCCCAGGAACGTTTCCTGCCTGAAGAAACCCCGGACGCGGCAGTAGGGCTGGCTATCTACAACGAACGCTGCACCGTTTGCCATGGGGATACGGCCCAGGGCGATGGGCCACAAGCCGTCGAAGCCGGGCTGGAACCGCGGGCCTTTGCCGATCCCGACTTTCGCCTGACTGCCCAGCCGCAGCGCATGTATGACTTCATCACCAACGGCAATCTGGCTAATGGGATGCCGCCTTTTGGCTCTACCAGCAGCAACCCCATCGCCGAGATGGATCGCTGGCATCTGATCGCCGCCATTTACAGCTTCAGCACGCCGCCGGAATCCATTGCCCTGGGCGAAGAGATCGTTACGGAGCAAGGCGGCGCGGATTGGCCGGATACAAATTACTGGTTTACTCGCACCAATGAAGATGTTCTGGCCGACCTGGAAGCAGGCGATTTTGGCCTGGATACAGCCGATTTGAGTGATGAAGAAAAAATGGCGGTAGTGGATTACGGCCGTTCCCAGAGCTACCTTTTCCTCGACCCCTTTGCTCCGCCGGAACCCATCGCAGAAGCGGTTATCAGCGGGCAAGTCACCAATGGCTCTACCGATGAACTGGTCACGGAAGGCCCGGTAACGCTGCGCGCTTTTACCTTTGACCTGGAAGAAATGCTGAACGAGACGACGGAACTGGATGAAGACGGCCGTTACACCTTCACTGTGACTGACGTAGACCCCAACTGGGTTTACCTGGTCAGCGTGGAAAATGACGACCTGACCTTCAACAGCAGTGCTGCTCAAATAGAACGGAGCGATCCTGAACTTGATTTACCCGTCACCGTTTACGACAAAACAACGGATAGCTCTGTTATTGACGTTGAGCAAATTCACCTGGTTCTTAGCTTTGTGACAGACAAAGTGCAGGTTTCCGAGCTGTACGTGTTCAATAATAATGATACGGCCGTATTCGTCGGTGAAACCGGCAATACAGAAGACGGTACCGTAGAGATATTCCTGCCAGCCGGGGCCGAAAACGTAGATTTCCGCCGCGCTTTGGGCAGCTTTGATAATTTCGTCGCCGCTACCGAAGTCGTGCCTACAGAAACCGGCTGGGCTGACACTGTGGCGGTCAGGCCGGGGCCATCTTCTTCTGTTTTGCTGGTGAGTTATGATCTGCCTTATGATAACGGCTTGCTGTTGGCCCATCCCCTGGGCTATCCTGTCAAACAGGCCAGCGTCATTTTGCCGGATGTGGGCGTCACCATTAAAGATGGCGCTTGGGTGGCGCAGGGCAGTCAAACGACGCCCAGTGGTGAAATTCTAAGCTACCTGAACGCGAATATGGCCGGGGCTGATGCCTTGAACCTGACGTTGGACGGCCGTCCCCGCCAGATAGCTGCCGGAGAACAAGCCGGCCCCTCGTTGGTGCGTGATAACCTGACAGAACTGATCGTAGGGGCGGTTTCCTTTTTAGCTGCTCTGGCGGTGGTCGCCTGGTTCATCTACAAATGGCGTAACCCTGCGCCCCAGGCCCTACAAACAGAAACCGATACCCTCATCTACGCCATCGCCGAGTTGGATGACGCTTACGCTGCCGGCGAAATCGAAGAAGCCGAATACCGGCAAAAACGAAACAGACTAAAAACGGAGTTAGAAGGCGTCTGGCCTGAGTAGGAATTATGTTCAAATTTGTAACACTTTACCGCCGCGTAGATGATGAAATGGCTCTGGAAGGCTTTTTTTCCGGCACCCATTTGCCCCTGGCTGAAAAGCTGCCCTATCTGGCCAAGCGGGAAGTCAGCCGGATCAACCGTAAGCCGGGCGGGGGCGAATCCCGCTTCCATCTGATGTTTGAGTTGTACTTCGATACCGAAATCCACTTTCAGAAAGCCATTTCCAGTGAAATAGGTATCGAACTAATTACAGCCCTCAAACCGTGGGCTGACGCCAAAATCATCACCTGGTTTTTCTCGGATTCTTTTGAAGAAGATATGGAGGTGACGGGGCCGCAGGTATCGGAGGAAATGGAGCCGGAAAATAGCGGCGAGTAAACGCTACTTATCGTCACCTGATGCTGCGGCCGGAATAAAGGTTTGATAAACGAGGGGGGCGTACACAAAGTTGTGGTCTGTGGGGATACCGGCACTATTTAAGCCGCCCAAGGCGAAAACGCGCGTTTCAACGTTGGCCACACCTAAATTTGTCCAGGACGCCATGTCACTGAGCATGGGTGTGCTGACCAGACCCCATTGATCTGTATTGGGATCGTAAGCCTCGCTGGTTTCTATTTTATTTTGCTCATCCATCCCTCCGCCAAATACGTACAGCTTGTTGACCAAAACGGCCGCCCCCGCTCCTGCCCGCGGTGACGCCATCGGGGCGCAACTTTCCCATTGGGCGTCGGCGGCATTCAGGTCCAAGACCTCGCAGGAGTCCAGTTCTTTCTCCCCGTCCCAGCCGCCGACCACGTAGAGCTTACCGCCAATGATGCCACCGGCCGCCCACATCCGCGCCTGATTCATCTCTGGTAACTGCTGCCAAGTGGTGCTGCTGCCCGGATCGTACCGGAAAATGGTATTCAACACAGAATTCCCCTGCCAGCCGCCAATCAAATATAGTGAACTGCCGTCAGACAAGGTCAGCCCGCCACTAATTTGTTCAGTCAACGGGGCAATACTGAACCACATATCTTGAGCCGGGCTGTATGCTTCCACGATGTTGGTGGGCTGGCCGTCTGGCAAACGGCCGCCAGGCACGTAAATAATACCGGCCAGTTCGGCTGCGCTGGCGTCGGCTACGGCCGTAGGCTTCTGCGCCCCTTCCTTCCAGGTATGTTCCGTCGTATCATAAATCCAGACGGTATCGGTTATGCCTTCGGCTGTTTCCCCGCCCAGCAAGTATATATCCAAACCAAAGGGAGCCAGGGCGGCGTGGGCTACGGCCGTAGGCAACGGCCGTCCCTCCCACCAGTTATCTGCCAGTTCTGTCAGTGTATATGGTTCAGCTTCAGCGGTAGTTTCCTTGTTGCTGGCAATAAACCAGCCGGTCAGCACTGCTCCAGCCAACGAAATCAGGACGACGGCCGTAACAAGAATAAATGTGCGCCGAGTGAGACTTTTGTGTGAAGCAGGCGCCACACTCTCCTGCCCATTGTTTGCGGGGGGTGCTGGGGTTAGGGTTTCTGTTTCAATGACGGAGGGGGAAAAGACAGCCGTTTCCGCCATTTCTGCCCCCGGCACGGTAATAATACCTTGCCGGATAGCCTCCGTAGTCGCTTCTGTGCGGGAAGCAGCGTCTAGTTTTCGGTAGATATTGCGCAGATGAACTTTAACTGTATTCTCACTGATAAATAATTCTTGGGCAATTTGCTTATTGCCCGACCCTTGTGAGACGCATTGCAACACTTCCAACTCACGTTTGCTTAACGGTTCGCCCTTTTCAGCCATAACTTGATTATAGTCTGAGCCACCCTCCCTAAAAAGCGGCTTAAGGTACTACTTATTCTCCCGGTGCAGGCGTAACCGGAGGTATAATCAGGGGGGATGTAATTGGTTCAGTGCCGGTAATGTTTACTGTATCTGTGATAGGGCCGGATGGCGTTGGCGTGGCTTGGGCACAGCCTTCTCGCGCTTGCGTCAATTTATCCCCTAATTCGACTGACGTTTGTTGCCGGCTGGCTTCTTCATAATATTGCGCGGCCGGACACCAATCCAGATTCACCGCATACAAATCACCCACATTGACCAAAGATTCATACAAAATATCGCAGGCATTGTGATAAAAAGGTGCGGCCAGGCATAAATCCCGGAAGAAGTAAGCCGTCAAATCCCAATTGACGCCGTAATAAGAGATGCCCTGCGTGTATAAAGTAGCCCAAAGCCGGTAATCCAGCGCTGATTGAGGCAAATCTCCTAATTTTTCTGCCTGCGCCAAGTAAAATAAACCGGTTTCGATATTATCCCCGGTGATCAGGTCTACGCCGTACCCCAGGTAAGTATCATACAACATCCGGTCTGTTTCCAGCCGTTCATAGTTGGGAAACTGCATTTGGAAAGCAATCAGGGCCGGCAGAGCTTCTTCCCAGGTTTTACTGGCGGTTAATCGTCTAAGACGTTGCAGCTCGCTGGCCGGATTGGCAATAAGGCCGGGGGTAGCGGTGGGCAGGGGCACGGCCGTAGGCGTCATTACCTCTCCTTGCGCCGCATCCGGTTCATCAGGGTTCGTTTGGGCTTGCTGTAACAAAGTTTGGGCTTTCTGATTATCCGGGTCCCGTTCCAGCACCCAATCCAGGCGGCTGATGGCCAAAGCTGCGTTTCCTCGATCAATATCCTCACCGGCCAGTTGCACTTGCCGGTCAACTGCCTCACGTAGTTCTGCTGCCTGATTTTCCACCAACAAACGCTGCCCGCTCTGATAAGCCAAAAAGCCGACAACAAGCAGCCAGGCAATTACCACGGCCAGCAAAATAAGCGCCACGCCCAGGATACGCAAGAGTATCTTGGTGGGTTTTTTCGATTCCGGATTTTCCTCAGGTAGATTGTCTCCCTGGGGGACTGCATCACTCATAACAACTCGATTGTGCGCCAGGTTTTGCTATCGTTAAAAGTATACCTTATTTTCCGACCATTGCTCGATAAACAGCCACCGTTTGGGCGGCGATTTGGGCTTGGGTGTAATGGGACAGCACACGCTGCCGTCCTTTTTGGCTGAGTTCGTTGTGTAAAGCAGGCGATTGTAACAGGTGTAGCAAGTGAGTATACAGTTCAGCCGCATTATTTTCAGCAAATGTTAAACCCGCGTCGCCGATAACGTTGGGGATTTCCCCGCTGCCGGAGCCAATGACCGGGACGCCGCAAGCCATCGCTTCCACCAATACCCGGCCAAACTGCTCCTTCCAGTTGGGCAAGGTACGGGAGGCCAATACCAGCACGTCCCACTGCTGCAAATAAGCGGGCATCTGGCAGGAGGGAATGGCTCCGTCAAACTGTACTCTGTCCTGAATACCTAACTGGCGGGCCAACTGTTCCAGGCGCGGCCGTTCCGGGCCTTCCCCCGCAATATGCACCCGCCACACACCCGGCAGCCGCGCCGCCGCTTTCAGCAATAAATCCAACCCCTTCTCTGGAACCAGGCGCCGGTTGGCCGAACCAATCACAAAGCAGCGCCCCTCATCGCGCGGGCCGCGTGGTGGATACATCGCCGGATCAATGCCAAATTGGGGAATGACCCGGTACGGCCCGGCATACCCTTTGTTTTGCCACACCCGCACCGCCTCGTGGTTGCCCATGATGGCGCAATCCACTCCGTGCAACACCTGTTTTTCCAGCGTGCGGAAAGGGGGCGGGTAGCGGCGTTCCAGATTTTGCCAGCTAAAAAAGAGTGTTTTAGCCCCGGCCTTTTTTCCCTGCCGCAGCGCCAGCCAGGTTGCTAAATTGTATGGCTCTTCATCAATGTGCAGCACGTCCGGCCGAACTTCTGCCAGCCGTTTTTTGAGCGTGGGGAAATAGTAGGTATGGTACTGACCATTAAAACGAATGGGGTCCACCAGCAGTTGGTAGCCGTCTGTGTGGCCCGGTTCCAGCGTAACAGGTGCAGCCGGATCGTGCCAGGCAGGGGGTACGATTACCGTTAATTCCACGTCGTCAAATTTGGCTATTTCTTCCAGCTTTGTCCGGTAGGCTGCTACCAGGCACGCTTTGGAAATCATTAGTACGCGCATAGTGATGGGAGATTGGAGATTGGAGATTGACTGAATTTCTAATCTCCAATCTCCGATCTCTATACTTTTGCCGCCTATTTTGCTATACTTGTCCCGCTTTGACAAACAAGGCAACTGCTATGCAATCTTATCTGAAACGCTTATCTGGCCCGTCCGCTTTTGGATGGGCTTTGTTACTGTTAGCCGTTGTGGGGCTGGCGGCCGTTTTGCGTTTGGGGCAGTTGGGCAGTTTGCCGCCGGGGTTGTACCGGGATGAGGCGTTTAACGGCCTGGATGCGCTGCGCGTGCTGGACGGGGAGAGGGTGATTTTTTTCGAGGCGAACAACGGCCGTGAACCCCTCTACATCTATCTTACCGCCGCAGCCACTGCCCTTTTGGGCCGCTCCACTACCTCCCTGCGCCTGGCTGCTGCCCTGACCGGCATTTTCACTACCTGGCTCACCTACAAACTGGCTGCCGCCTGGTTCGACCGGCTGACCGGCCTGTTTGCCGCCTTCATCTGGGCCACGACTTTGTGGGCCGTCCACCTTAGCCGGATAGGACTGCGCCCCGTCCTCCTGCCCGCCGCCCTCACTCTCACCTTCTGGCTGGCAACCCGCGCCTACACCCGCTCCCCCCAATCTCCTAATCTCCAATCTCCAGTCTCCCATCTCCACTCAACCCTCCTTTGGCTGGCAGCGGGTCTAGCTTACGGGCTGGCTTTTTATACCTATCTGGCCGTGCGCTTCACTCCGCTTTTGCTTGTGCTGATCATCGTTTATCTGGTTTGGCAGGACGGCCGTCGCCGGTTGTGGCCGGGATTGGTTTGGTTTGGGCTGGGTACGGCCGTCATTATCACCCCGCTTGTTCTATTTTACAGCCAGCATTTTGACCTGTTCCTGGGCCGGGCCGGGCAGGTGTCCATCTTCAATCCTGTCATCAACGAGGGCGATTTGTGGGGCGCATTGTGGCGGCAGACGGGGCGGGCGCTGGGCATGTTCCTCTGGCGCGGTGACGACATTGTGCGCCACAATCCGCCAGGCCGCCCCGTGTTTGATTGGCTGACGGCCGTTCCCTTTCTGATTGGTCTGGTCTGGTGTGTGCGCCACTGGCGGCGGGCCGGGGCGATGATTTTGCTGCTGTGGACGGCCGTCATGCTCCTGCCCACCATTTTGGCCGAAGACGCCCCCCATTTTTTGCGTGCTGTCGGGGTACTACCCGCCGTCCTCATCTTTCCGGCCATTGGTTTGGCCCAAATCTGGCGCTGGGAGCGGCTGCCGGCCTGGTTGCGGCAGGGGACAGTGATTGTGCTGCTGGCAGGCAGTTTGCTCATCACACTCAGAGATTATGTCAATTATGGCGCTAATCCGGAAACGGCATTGCTGTTTGAGGCGGCGGCCGTAGAACTGGCGGAAGATTTGCAGGCGGAAGAGGGGGATACGGCCGTCTACCTGGATCGCTGGTTCTGGGATGAGCCAACGCAAAAGGGCTGGCCTTCTATCCCCTACCTGACCGATCTGGACGACGTACACTTTTACCGCCCGGAGTCCGGCCTGCCCCCTGCCGCGCCGGGACAGCCCGTTGCCCTCTACGCCTGGCGCTTTGGCGATTTGTCTTTTGTGCCCGATTTGATGCCCGCGCCCGGTGTTGTAGACGTAAAAACTGGGCCTCTGGCGCGAGGCGATTTGGAACCGGAAGCATACCCGCTCTATGTCCGCTATCACGGTGCGCCGGGGTTGCCCGACAGAGGCGCAGCCGCCAACTTTGGGGGCGCCATTCGGCTGGAAGAGGCGGCGCTTTCGTTTGAGGGGAATAGTTGGCTTGTGGATTTGAGTTGGGTGGCGGATACGGCCGTTGATCCCAACCTCGTCGCCTTTGTCCACCTCGTCGGGCCGGAAGGCATCCTGGCCCAAAGCGATTTGCCGCCGGGCGGGGGCAATTGGCTACCGGACTGGTGGCAGCCGGATCAGATTGTGCGGGAACAACGGCGATTTGAGGGAATACGGCCGTATGATCCCCCACAAGATTTTATCCGCATCGGTGTTTATCATGCCCAAACCGGCCAAAATCTGCCCCTACTGGACGGGTCCGGCCAGGCAGTCAGCGAGTTTTACATTTTGGAGATTGGAGATTAGAGATTGGAGATTATCCCGATCTCCAATCTCTAATTTCTTCCGCATACCATTCGTTAACCAATCGCCTGTAAACCGCCCTTGTATCTTTAGCGTATTACGGGTAAAAAGAGTGTGATGGGAAGGCAAAAGTACATTCTTGTTTTATTAGCAGCATTACTCTGGTTGGCATTATTCTTCTTGCCGACTGACGTCTTCACGCATCACGCTTCACGCAGCACGTATGCCCAAGCTGATCCCACCGCCACCCCGGACGCCGAGGGCATCATTTATTACATTGTCCAGCCGGGGGATACATTATCAGCCATAGCCTTCCGTACCGGCGTACCCATTGAGACGATAATGACGTTGAACAACATGAGCGATTCGGATTTTATTGTGGTGGGCGACCGGCTGATTGTGGGTATTGTCACACCGGAGGCTGTGGCCACAGAAATCCTGCCGACGCCCACGGCTACCCGCCCGCCGCCGACGCCGACAAATACGGCCGTACCCGCCCCGCCCACCTTACTTTGCCTCACCGCCTTCACCGACGCCAACGGCAACGGCCAACAAGACCCCGGCGAACCTTTGCAGGCGGCTGTGGCTTTTACTGTATTTAATAGGACGGCCGTCGTCGCCAATTACGTCACCGATGGCCTTTCCGAACCGTACTGTGTGGAAATCCAGACGCCCGGCGAATATCAGGTGACGCGCTCCGTGGCCCCCGGTGAGACGTTGACCACCAGTGGTAACCGCACCGTCATCATCAATCAGGAAGATATTGTGCAATTGCAGTTTGGCGGCTTTACCGGCTTGGCGCCCACCGCTACGGCGACGCCCCAGCCTCGCCCCACTGAATCACTGCCGGAAGCTTTGCCCGTGGTAGGCAGCAACTCATCAGCAGAGACTGCCGTACAAGATGAACCGGGCGTAAGTCAGGCTGGCCTGATCTGGCTGGGGGTTGTTATTATAGTAGGCTTGTTGCTTACGGCGTTGGTAGCGGCTATTCTTTACTGGCGACGGCCGTAGAATGGTGTATGCGACGACGGAAAGTACAAGCGAAAGCATTCACCCTCCCTCGTTCCACGCTCCGCGTGGAATGTACCCGCCAGACGCTCTGCGTCCACTCGACGCAGAGCGTCTGGCGGGCATTCCCACGTAGAACGTGGGAACGAGACAGGGGGGAGTGAGCGGTTATGATGGGAGATTGAATTAATATGAAAAACATTGCCTGGAAATTTTTGTTTATCACCGTTTTGACCCTTGTTGTCTTTAGTTACGCCGCACCCGGCCAGGCTGCCCCGGCCCGGCAGGCCAATCTGCTCAACAATGCGGATTTTGAATGGCCGTATGACAGCGACGGTTCGGCTACCGGCTGGGGTCGCTGGTTTAGCAACAGCACCGAGGATAAGTTTGGTGACTGCGCTAACGGTTACCACAAACGGCCAAATTGGAACCAGGAAACGAATCCGGCGCTCATCAAGAGCGGCAGTTCGTCGCAGCAGGTGGGTAATATGTGGGATACCTGGTCAGCCGGCGTCCAGCAAACCTTACCGTCCACGCCCGGCGTTACCTATCGCTTCACCGTTTGGGGATACGCTTTTGCCGGCAATGACGATTTTCCTAACCCGTCAGAAGGCGGCTTGCAATCACAGATGAGAGTGGGAATCGATCCCAACGGCAGCGGCATCTGGAATGAAGCCGACGTGGTCTGGAGCGCTCCGGTTAATTTTTTGGATCAATGGCAGCAGTTGACCATTGAGGCCACGGCAACCGGTACGGAAATCACTGTTTATACCAGCACCAATTATGGCGTACCAGGCGTTAATCAATGCCGCAAACATCTGGATGCCTGGTGGGACGCTGCTTCGGTGGTGGAAGTTGGCCCGCCGCCCACCAATACACCGGTACCACTGCCCACATCCCCGCCGCCACCCCCGGTGACCAATACGCCCGTCCCTCCTACACCCACCTGGACGCCGGAAGTGCCGCCGACAGCTACGGCCGTACCTCCCACCGAAACCCCCATTCCCCCCACTGGCGGTACTATTTGCGTCAATGCTTTTGCCGATGAGAATGCCAACGGCATCAAGGACGATAACGAAGGCTACATGGGCAACGTCACCTTTACCGTGGCGCAAGGCACGCAAATTGTCGGGCAGGGTATTTCTACCGGTACAGATACGCCCGTTTGCTTTTCCGGCCTGGAACCGGGCGAATACCAGGTAGCGCAAACTGTTCCTGGACGCTTGGAAATGACGACGGCGGGCAATACCACCATTACTGTCCAGTCGGAGCAGATTGTAGGCGTGGAATTTGGCAGTCGTATCCGCCCTGATGAGGGTGACGCTGGCAGCAATCCCGGAGAGGGTGCGGACGGCAGCGCGACGCCTGCCCCCGGTGATGGCGCTGACAACGGCGCCGACGGTTCCAGCCCCAGCCCCAACTGGTTGGCGCTCAGCGGTTTGTTTCTTTTGGGCTTAGGTGTTTTGCTTATGTTGGGGATTGGTGTGGTAGTAGCAGTACGAAAAATCAAGACGTGAGATGTGTGGTGGTAACCATCATCTGTCACGCATCACGTGAAAATCCCTTTCAATGAAACAAAAGCGGGTTTTTCTGGCGGTGGCTTTACTGGCAGCAGTAGCCGCCGCCTGGCCGCTTATGGCCCAACCGGGACTGTTGAACACCCGCGGCGGTGGCGACAGCCCTTTTCTTTTGCAGCGGGTGCAGCAGTTGGTCACGGCCGTAGCCCAGGGCCACTTCCCCGCACGCTGGATGCCGGACGCCAATTATGGTTACGGCTACCCGTTTTACAATTTTTACGCGCCGCTCTCGATTTATATTACGGCCATCTTCCGGGCCATTGGCTTCAGCTACGTCCGGGCTATCCAGCTATCCCAACTGGCCGGATTTTTGACAGCGGCGGCGGGGATGTTCTATCTGGCGCGCCGCTGGTTTCACAGCGATTGGGCCGGGTTACTAGCTGCTGTAGCGTACACGACGGCCCCCTTCCACATGGTCAACGTTTACGTCCGGGGTGATTCGCTGGCCGAATTTTGGGCGATGGCCTTTTACCCGCTCGTCCTCCTGGCCGCCGACGTTCTCATTCAGCGTTTTCAAACATTGGATTTAGCCCCAGACAAGAAAGGCCACAGATTTTTTCCCATCGGCGGTTTCTCCTGTCTGTGGTCTGTTTATTCACCTGTCAGCCGTTACCTTGCCCTCCTGGCTCTAGCCTACGCCGCCCTCATCCTCAGCCACAACATCTCCGCCCTCATCTTCTCCCCCTTCCTCCTGCTCTATCTTCTCCTGGCCTGGCGCGCCGCCCGCCATAACCCAATTACCCAATCACCCAATCACCAATCACTAATTACCAATTACCGATTACCGATTACCCTCTGCACCGCTCTCCTCCTCGCCTTCGCCCTGGCCGCCTGGTTTTTCATTCCCGCTCTGGCCGAAAAATCGCTGGCGCAACTGGATACGGTCACGTCCGGTTATTTCTACTTCGGTAACCATTTTTTAGGCATGACGGGGCAGCCGTTGGTACAGTCCGGCTTTTTGTTTGATTACAATGTGGTTAACCGGCAGGCTTTTCGGATGGGCCTGGCGCAGGCGGTGGCAATAGTCGGAGGCGTGGGTATGTTGCTGGTGGCGGGGAAACGGCCGTCTACCATACGGCCGTATCGCCGCTCATTTATCATCCTGTCCCTGCTTAGCGCCACTTTTATGCTCACACCCCTGTCCCGCCTCTTGTGGGAATATCTGCCGCTGCTGGCATTCACCCAATTCCCCTGGCGTTTCCTCTCCGTGCAAGCCTTTGCCGGAGTGTTGGCAGTTGGGGCGTTGGCGCTACTGCCGCGGCGGGAGATCGTCGTTCCGGTCACGGCCGTTCTCCTGATGTTCGCCAGTTTGGGCGGATTGAAGACGGATTATCTCATCCTGACAGACACAGACGTGACGGCCGAACGGCTGGCGCAGTACGAATGGTTCACGGGCAACATCGGCACAACTGTCAGCTTTGAATATCTGCCGCCGACGGTAGCGCCCCGCCCGTACACCAGTCAATGGCTGAATGGTGGGGGCCGCTGGCCGGTGAAAGCGTTGTCCGGCCAGTTGACGGCGGCGGAATTGACGGAACAGCGGGCAGCACGGCAAACGTGGCGGGTGGCAACGGCCGTACCCAGTACCCTCACCTTCCCCATCATGTACTGGCCGGGCTGGCAGGGAGAAGTGGATGGTCAGACGGTGGCGATACGGCCGTCTGACGGTTCGGGCCTCATCACTCTGGACGCGCCAGCCGGCCAACATGAGGTGACGCTGCGGCTGACACGCACGCCGGTACGGTTGGCGGCAGAACTGGTCTCACTGACGGCCGTTTTTCTTCTGTTCTGGCTGCTCAAACCGGCCCGGCCCAAATCGTGGCGGCCGTATTTACTGGGGCTGGCGGGCTTGATTCTGGTGATGATTGTGGTGCGT
>JALUPA010000645.1 GCA_027054335.1 Ardenticatenaceae bacterium | reverse complement strand
GCTGCTCGCCATCCAACAGGGCCAGCAGATTGGCGTAAGTGGGCACACCGCAGACGAAGGATTTGGTGCCGTCAATGGGGTCTAACGTCCAGGTGTAGCGGGAATTGGCTTCGGTACGGCCGTATTCCTCCCCCACAATGCCGTGATCCGGCCAATAACGGGTAATCATTTCCCGTAATTTTTGTTCCGCCAACTGGTCGGCAACAGTCAGCGGCGTATTATCCGATTTTTGCTCTACCTGCATCCCCGTCTGGAAATAACCCAACGTAATACGCCCCGCTTCCCAGGCCGCTTCCAAAGCAAACTCCAGAAATGTGTGCCATGATACTTCCGCCATACGATCCTCCAGTGTGCTGCTTCTTTGGTATGAGCAGGATCGTAGCAGATTTGTCGGAGAAGAGCATCATTCAGTTGCTACCCGACGGCCAACGCGCCTATTATCAGTTTTCCCGGATGACCACCATCTGGCAAGGATGCTGCGCCTGGATGGCTTCAGCAATTTCCTTGCTTTTGGCGCCGCCCATCTGATTGTCACACAGGACGATCAAATCAACATCCTGCTGGCGGGCGTAGTCAGTAATACAGTCAGGACAGGGGCCTACGGCCGTAGCCAACACCACTTCCACCGGATACCGCTGCAACTGTGTTTGCAGCCCGCGTAACGCCGAATATAATTTTTCCGGTTCCGCCGTATCTTCCAATAATCGAAGCAGGATTACTTGTACATCTGATTGGCGCGCTGCCTCCAGGACTACGGCAAATACCCCTTCCGGCGGACGCCAACCGTTAAACGGTACCAGCATCCGTTTGCAGCTGCATTGCTTGACGGCCGTAGGCAAATTTGCCTCTGCCGGCGTATAAAATAACACGCCTTCAGCCTGATTCACTTGTGGTTCTACCGTTGCTGTTAACATCACATTCTCCCCAAACAACCCAAAGAGAAGGTTGCTTCCACCTTGCTTCTGCCCAGCCACTCATATGCCTGCCGGAATACGGCCGTTTGTCTTAATGTTGTTTGCGCTAGAGGGAATATTGTCGAGTTCGTTTCATTACGCCGGATTAGCAGAACAATCTGGCAGGTTACTTTCAGTGTAAAATAATTTACCCGCTGACACAAGAAAAATCAGTGGCTATTCTTACAATTCTAACCATTTCTATACCCGGTAGTAAAAATACCACCATACCAGTCCGGCCAGCAGCACCAGATATATTATCGGATAAACCCAATCCATAATGGAATCAATGCGATCCGCCTTTTCTGCTTCCTCATTCATTTCCAGGCGCTTTAGCCAGACATTGTACACAATAACCAATGAATTCACGATAAACATAATCGCCATAATGGCGTCCAGAAAAGTCATATACCCCAGACGGGGATAATTGTCTGCCAGACTAAAGCTGAAGGCGATGAACAGGAGCAAATTGGCGCTGGCAATCTCAATGCGATGCCGGTAATCCTTGAGGAAAAAAGTGACCCAGGAAACGAGGATAATCAAGAGAATCGGCACAAATATGCGGAACATGTAGTAATCCAGATGGCGTGGCGCGGAAAAACTGAAAGTGAAACGAGAGGAATACGTTCCGGCGCTGGTCGTCACATTGGACACCTCGGTTTCGTAGTCGGAAAGGATAAACTCATCTTCTCCGTTATCGGGGCTGATTTGGGTGAAATCTTTCAGATTGCTAAAAGTGTAATATTCTGCCGGAAAGATGGAGTCTATATAAATAATAAATGTTTGGGTATCAAAGGGAAACTGGGCAAAATTAAAATCTACCTGGAAATCTGTGGTAAACCGCTCAAAATAAACGACATCGCCACGGGAAGAGATGACTATTTTTTTGTTTTGCGCCCAGCGCGGCCCTTGTTGGTTCAGAATGGTAAAGTCCGGCCAAATGGCTCCCTTTTCAATCAACAGAGCGTCAAATTCCGGGGCAGTATAGGTTTTGAAAGTGCATTGGCAGGTTTCAGGGTTGAAAGCCAGAGCCGGATCATGCCATTCCAGACGCAAACCAATCACGGCGGAAAGGATTTCCCGCTGCTGATCCATGTCAATCATCTGTTCCAGCTTGAAACCGACTTTTACTTCTTCCGGTTCGCGCACGACATTTCTCCCGCCGGGATCAGCCGCACCGGACAACACCACGGGGTCATTGATGCTCACGAGCAGGCGATAGTCGCTGGGGGAAGTTAATTCTTTTCCGCAGCAGTTGAGAATGTAAAGGCGATATTTTTCTACGGCCGTAGGAAATGTATACTCTAATTCTACTTTGCCGGCGTCCCCGTTCAGATTGCTGCTGCGCACCGGCTTCTGGGCGAAATCGGTCAGGAGCAGGGCCGGGTTCAAGTCACCGGAAACAGTTTCAATATAGGCGTAAAAAGTGTCGCCGGCAGCGACGGCGTTTAGTTCGACAAATGTTTCAGAATTTTCCGCAGACAACGCGCCGCTGATTTCTTCGACGCCGGTATTGATGGGCGTTACGGCCGTATCCAGAGAAGCAATACGGTCATTTGTCGGCTCCGCTTCACCCAACAACACCAACGGCGCATCCAGCCCTATCGTCAGCTCATAATCCCCAAACGTCTGGCCCCCCAACGCCGAAAAGGAACCGGCAGCCATCAACCGATAATCGCCGTCCTCCGGGATGACCACCTCCATTGCCGCTGCCAGGCCGCCGCTGCCATCATCATCCCAGGCCAGAAAATATTCATTCCTGAGCCGGTTGACGGCCGTAAAAGGGTCTTCTCCCTGGGTAATGGCGCGAGTCAAAGCCGCTTCAAAATCAGCTTCCAGCACTTCCGGGGCCGCATCACCAGGCGCTAGGCCCACAATCGGGTCCAGGTTGCCCGACTGGTTTTGCATGGTCACATACAGTCGCTGCCCCTGGCGCAGATCAGGCAGCTTGTACAGGACAATTTCACCCGGTTCGATACGGCCGTGCAGCACCTGAACTATACCGTCTTGTTCCCCTTCTTCCTGAGCAGCCAACGGCCGTAAACCCGGCAGCAAAAACAGCCCCCAAACCAGTAATATGGCCCATTTCCTCATAACCCGTTAACTCCTTTGCGCCGCTCCAATAGCCCGACAGATTCTAACGCTGCCCCTTCGACCTCGCCAGCAAAGTCCCAAATCTTTGGACAATTCTTAGAATCAGTCTGATGCGTGAATTTGGCCTGCGGGCTATGGTTCGGGATTTTTTGCGTGATCGGGCCGGCAGTTCGTTGTACACCGTCACCATACTGGTCATTCTGGTCTTCGAGTTTGGCTCTTTAGCCATTCTGTATACGGAACAGTTTGCGCCGGGAGCTAACATTACCACGGCCGCCGACGCCATGTGGTGGGCTATTGTCACCATGTCCACCGTCGGTTACGGCGACCAATCTCCGGTGACACATAACGGTCGTCTCATTGGCATCCTGGTCATTCTGGTAGGCGTTGGTTTATTTGGCGTGATTACCGGCTTTATGGCTAACGCCTTTTTGGGCGGCGACGGCGAAGCAGAGGCCAGCCCACAGTCGTCAGATAACACTCTGGCGCTTTTGCAGGAAATCAGAAAATCGCAACTGTCACAGGAAAAAACGACAGAAGAATTGCGCAAGCGGCTGGCTGATTTAGAGAGAAAGTTAGAGATTCAGTAGATCCAAAATCTCACTTTTTTGCCGCGGATTACGCGGATTTGGGGGATTAAATTTGTAAAAATCTGCGTTAATCCGCGCAATCCGCGGCTGAAGGCTTTGAAATTTGGATTTACCGAGATTAGAGATTAGCTCAATCCCCAATCTCAATCCGACACGGCCGTAACCGATTCAATACCCCTTGTCCGCCCCATCCACCTATACAAAAGGACAGCCGGAATCAGGGCCACCAACCCCAGCCCGCTGGCCAGCCAGTAAGGGAACGTGGCGTCCAGAGCAAAGAGCGTGCCGGCTACGGCCGTGCTCACAATCACCGCCACGCTAATCGTAGACTGGTAAACCCCCAGCACCCCGCCCCGCAGTTCATCCGACACCGTATGCGTCGCCAATGATTGCAAAGGCGGCATCATCAAGCCCGTTCCCACAGCAAAAAACATCGCCGCCATCCCGCCCATTAAAGGCGCAGCCGCCAGGGCCAGAATAAACGTTCCCAATGTGCGGCTGACCAGACCAATCATCACAATCGCCGCATCACTAAAACGGACCACCGCGCGGGGTAGCAGCACCAGTTGAGTTAAAAACTGGGACAAGCCTACCACCGACAACAACACGCCAATGCCCAGGTCCACCATCTGCGGCTCGTACCCCCGGAACAGCACCGCCTCCCCAAACAAGGCAAATGTCGCTTGCAGCAACCCCATGCCAAACTGGCCCACAAACACAATCCCCAAAATCAACACCAGAGAAGAATTTTTAACAATGTGCCGCGGCGACAAACTACTGTCCCTGGCCTGCCGGTTTCTCAGCCGCTGTTCCGGCGTCAGCGTCTCATCTAGCGTGCGCCAGGTCAGGAAGACGGTCAGCATGGCGGCTACACCGGCGCCAATAAAGGGCACTGTCGGCCCAAATAACGCAGACAAAATACCGCCCAACGCCGGACCCACAATAAATCCCAGGCCAAACACGGCAAAAATCAATCCCAACGATTGGGTACGCTTCTCCTTCGGCGTGATGTCGGTAATATACGCCTGGGCCACGATGATATTGCCCCCGGTAATGCCATCCAGAATGCGGGCGGCAAACAAGATGGCTACGCTGGGGGCAAAGGCAATCATAAAAAAGCTGACGGCCGTGCCAATCTGACTGACAATCAGCACCGGTACCCGCCCCACTTTGTCCGACAGCCGCCCCAAATACGGCCCGGCCAAAGCCTGCGCCACAAAAAAAGCGGTGATCAGCAGGGTAATCACCTGCGGTTCCATAGCAAACCGGCGCTGCGCATACAGGGGCAAAATCGGCATGATCATCGCCGCCCCCACCATCTGCACAAACACAATGAGCAAAATGGTGATCATCCGCCGGTCTAAAGATTTGAGTTTTTTCATAGGAAGCTCGTGATGCGTGATGCGTAGTACGTGACAATCTCACGCATCACGCATCACGCTCGCATATATATCATCAAACCGGGGAATAACCACCCGCCAATCGTACCGTTGGGCAAATTGTTGGGCGTTTTGGCCTAATCGCTGCCGCTCTTCAGGCTGATCCAGCAAACGCAAGACGGCCGTACTCATCTCCGCCGCCCCATCCGCCAACAATAACTCCTGCCCGGCCGTCACCGGGAAGCCCTCCGCACCCATGCGGGTGCTGACAAGCGCCTTGCCTGCGGCCATGGATTCGATCAATTTCAGGCGCGTCCCGCTGCCTACGCGAAACGGCATAACGTAAACCTTCGCGCCGGCCAGATACGGCCGTACACTTTCCACCCACCCTGTCACCGTCACCCCGGCCAACTGCGCCAGGCGTGCTAACCGGGAATGCGGTTTTTGCCCCACAATCGCCCAGGTGGTGGACGGCCGTGCCTGTTTTATTCTCGGCCACACCGCAGCGGCAAACCACAACACCGCATCCACATTCGGCCGGTAATCCATTTTGCCGCTGAAAACAAGATCGAAGGAGAAAGAAGGGCCGTCGTAGGCGGTGAATTGTTGGGTGTCAATGCAGTTGGGGATGGTAGTAATTGGAGATTGGAGATTGGAGATTGTCTGGCGTTCGGCCGGGGTGAGGGGTATACCGTAGAACAGTTCTTCCAGGAGTTTTTTGTCTGTTTCGGAGACGGCAACGGTAGCATCGGCCGTCTGCATGGCCCAACGTTCAAAATGGCGTAACCGCTGCACCTGAAACCAGGAGTAAACGGCCGCCGGCCAGCGGTACGGCTGCCGCGCATCCGTCAGCATATTGCGCCGTTGCAACTCCGCCTCCGCGTTGTGGTTGTCAAATACAATGCGGCTGGCTGGGCTGGCCGCCCGAATCGTAGTCATGTACCGCGCCAGTTCAATCCCCTCTACTTGCACGATGGCAAACGGCCGTTCCCCCAACAATTGGCTCAACTTCTCCTCAAACAATGGGCTATAAAGGCGATGGGCCATATCCGGTCGCCGGGTCGTCACTAACTGGGTCAAACGCTGCTGCGCAGTGCGCGGCGGCACAGGCACGGTCACAATCTGCTCACACAATTCGGCTAAAGGGGCGATCTGATCGGGTACGGTCGTTTGCCCCGCCTCCAAAAAAGAAAGCAGCGTCACCGAATGCGTCTGCGCCACCCCGCGAATAATATGAAAATTCCGCAAACTCGTCCCCTGCTGCGGGGGGTACGGCAGCTGCGGCGTTAAAAGCAGAAGATCAGTCATGTAGTCGAATAGTCTTGTAGTCGCGTAGTCAGGTAATCAGACCGGCATGTCACCTTGTCACCCTGTCAAATATAACCATCGCGTCATTTCCGCCGTTTTGGGCCAGGAAAAAGTGGCGGCTTGCTCATAACCGGCGGCAATCATCCGTTGGCGTAAGGCCGAATCGGTCAGGACGCGGTAGAGGGCGTCCGTCCATTCCGTCTCGTCCAGCACGTCCAGCGTCAGCCCCGCCGGCCCCACAATTTCCGGCAGGGAGCCGCGATTGCTGACAATAACGGGGCAACCGCAGTGCATCGCTTCCAGGGCGGGCAAACCAAACCCTTCGTAATGGGAAGGCGTCACCAGAACGCCCGCCGCGTGGTACAGATGGGCCAACTGCTCGTCGTAAATTCCTTCCAGATGGCGTACCTGTCCCGTCAAGCCCAACTCCTCAATATGCTTAAAGACGTCATCATAAATCCAGCCCTTACGCCCCACCAGAATCAGCGGCACATCTACGGCCGTCGTCTGGCGCAGCCGGTCATACGCCTCCAGCAAAAAGGGAATGTTTTTGCGCGGTTCCAGCGTGCCCACGAAAAGAATAAAACTGCGCGGCAGGTGGAATTGATCCAGGGTTTGCTGCACGGCCGTAGCCTCATACTCCCGCGCATACAACGGATTGGCCGCCAGATGAATTGTCGTCACCTTGTCCGGCGGCACGCGCAAATGCTCAATCAAATCATACCGCGTCGCGTGGCTGTCCGCCGCAATGTGATCCGCCTTCGCCACCGCCCACTGAATCTGATCCGCATAATACCGCATACTTTCCGGCGTGAGAAATTCCGGGTAATAGATAAAGTTCAAATCATGCACGGTGATGATATGCCGCCTGGCCCCAAACTGCGGCGGAATAAAATCCGGGCTGTGCAACACATCCAGCCGGAAACGAGACAGTTCCCCGGCCAGCGTCCACCGTTCCAGCCGGTGGTGACAAGGCGTCCCCAAATTCTGGCGCTGAAAGTTGGGGACGGACGGGGTGTAGGTACGGCCGTCCTTCCGGCTGTGAAAAACCGTATACCGGTTCACCTGATCCAACTTAGCCAGCGCCGGCAGCAGCCAGCGCACATACTGGCTAATCCCGCCCATCTGATAATAAAGCAGCCGCGCGTCAATCCCAATGTGCATAAAGTGGATTGTACAAGGTTCCGCCCAGACCAGACAACCAGACAGACTCTACCCTTACCCAACGGTTAATAATCAATGTGCGCCTTTAGCCGAACCAGAGAAGGCAAGCTATAATGCGTGAAAACGTGAAGCGTGATTCGTGACATATAAACAATCCCTCACGCATCACACATCACGATCAGGAGAATCAAATGGCTTCTACAAACCAAAACCAGGCAATCAAGGATTTGCAAAGCCGGTTAGACTGGTTCGACCAGGAACGGCGCAAACAAAACCGCAAAGTGGCCGAACTGGAGCAAAAACTGGAACTGCAAACCCGCGAAATTGAACAGCGGGAGCAGCGTATTCAGGCGTTGGAACAGCAATTGGCCGGCCTCAAGGCCAAAACAGCCCGTATCCCCCAGATTGACGTGCAACTGGCTCAATTCAAGGACGAAATTGTCCACATGGTGGAGCAGTACGACCAGCGGCGCATCCAGTCGGAAGCAGAAATGGACAGGCTGCGCCGGGTAGAGCAGGAAAGCATCGCCCGCGAGATTGCCGATTTACGCAAAGACCTGGCCGCCATTCCCCGCCTGCAAAATGATATGGAACTGCGTCAGGCCGAAGAATCCCGGCTGGCTAATCTTGTGGGGCAGCTCAAAGCAGACGTGGACGCGCTGCGTAACCGTATGGAAACCTGGGACACCAGCTTTGCCTTCCTGGAAGAGAAAGAGAAACACAACAGCCGCAATATCGCCGACGCGCAAAACGGTATCGTGGAAATCAACCGGCGCTGGGAACACGTCAACGGCCGTCTCGACACCCTCAACAGCAGCCTTCTGCGCCTGGAAAGCAGCATGAACACCATCAGCGAGCAGCACGAAGCCATCAAAGAAAGCACCAAAAACTGGATGGAGCAAATCCAGTTGGGCGAATACGAGCGTAACCAAAAACTGGAAAAGTGGCGGCAAAGAATGGAAGATCAGCTAAACGAACTGAACCGGTACAACCAGCAATGGATCACCTACACCGACCAATACAAAGAAGCTAAAATGGCCGTAGAAACATTAGCCCAATGGCAAGAACAAATGGAAAACCAACAACACGAAGCGTCCGAATTGATCCGCATCGAATCTCAGCGTATGCAATCTCGCTGGGACGACTTCCTGAACGAAGAAGACAAAAAGTGGAAAAGTCTGGGCGTAGATACCGAGCAGCGTTGGGCCACCCTCAACCGGCACATCCGCACCATTCTGGAACAACTCACCATAATGGAAGACAGTCTGAAACAAGTCGAACAGGACAAAGACCTGCTGTGGCGCGTCCAATCCGCCCAGGCCGACGCTCTCAAGCAATTTCCCCTCAAATGGCTGGAAGAAGTAGAAAAAGTCATTCAACAAAATCCCAACCGCCGCCGCCAACCCACCCTGGTACCCGTCCGCGAGGAGTTTGATTAGTAATTGGGTAATTGGGTAACTGTGAAATTACCCAATTACCCAATTACCAAATTACCATGTACGTCATTGGCACTGCTGGACACGTTGATCACGGAAAATCCACGCTGGTTGAAGCCCTGACCGGTATTGACCCGGACCGTCTGGCCGAAGAAAAAGAACGGGAAATGACTATTGACCTCGGTTTTGCCTGGCTGCAACTGGGGGATGACAAGCGCGTCGAAGAAGTGGGCGTGGTGGACGTGCCCGGCCATCGGGATTTCATCGAAAATATGCTGGCCGGCGTGGGGGGCATTGACGTGGCCCTGTTGGTTATTGCCGCCGACGAGGGGGTGATGCCCCAAACGAAGGAACATCTGGCGATTCTGGATTTGCTGGAAGTGCGCGGCGGCGTGGTGGCCCTGACGAAGATTGACCTGATCGAAGACGATCCGGACTGGTTGGAATTAGTCATCCTGGATGTGGAGGAAGCGCTGCAAGGCACCGTTCTGGCGGACGCGCCTATCCTGCCGGTATCGGCCAAAACAGGGGAGGGGATTGCCGAATTGAAGACGGTGTTATGGCAAAATCTAATCGCCTCGCCACCCCGCCAGGATAACGGCCGTCCCCGACTCCCCGTAGATCGCGTGTTCAGCCTGTCCGGTTTTGGTACGGTGGTGACAGGCACGCTGATTGACGGCCGTTTCCGTTTAGGCGAGCCGGTAGAAATTCAGCCGGACGGCCGTAAAGGGCGCATCCGCGGCCTGCAAACCCACCAAACCAAACTGGAAATCGCCCAGCCCGGCAGCCGCGTGGCCATCAACCTGACCGGCGTAGACCGCAGCCAGGTCAAACGAGGCGACGTCATCTGCACCCCCGGCAGCCTCTCCGGCACCATCTTGTTTGATGCCGCCTACCGCCACCTGCCGGATGCGGCCACGCCCCTCAAGCACAACATGGAAGTCAAACTGTTCGTCAGCTCAGTCGAAGTATTGGCCCGGACGCGGGTGCTGGGGGTGGAGCAAATCGAGCCGGGACAGACGGGCTGGCTGCAACTGGCCACCACCGCCGAAGTAGCCGTAGCCCGCGGCGACCGTTTTATTTTGCGCCGGCCGTCTCCCGGAGAAACGTTGGGCGGCGGCCAAGTCCTCGACCCGCATCCCGGCCACCGCCACCGCCGCTTCCGCCGGGACACCATTGAGCGGTTGGAAACGCTCTCACAGGGCACGCCGGCGGAACTGCTGCTGCAAACCCTGCGCCGCATCGAACCGGCCAATGAGAACCAACTCTGGCAAACGTCAGGACTGGACAAGGATACGGCCGTAACCGCCCTGGCCCAACTAGAAGCGGAAAAACAAGTCGTCCGCCTGGATCAACAACTCATTTCCGCCGTGCGCTGGCAGCAGTTGGCCGACCAGACCGACCAGATTCTGGCCGCCTTCCACCGGGAATACCCGCTGCGCCTGGGGCTTTCCCGCGAAGAATTGCGCAGCCGCCTGCGCCTCAAAGCCAACGTCTTTAACCCTTTCCTGAACCAGTTAGCGGCGGACGGCCGTCTGGCGGAAGATGGCGCCTTGGTGCGCGCCCCGAATCACGCCGTCACCTTTTCCCCGGCGCAGCAAACCAAAATTGACGCTCTGCTGCGCCGCCTGGCGGCCAGCGGCGTGGCTTCCCCCAGCGTGAAGGAGTGCAAGACGGCCGTGGGCGAAGACGTTTACTTTGCCCTCATAGATTTGGGCCAACTGGTGCAGATTTCCAGCGACGTGGTGTACGCTCCGGCAGAATATGAGGAACTGACCGGACAAATTGTGGCGTATTTACGGAAACACGGCCGTATCAACGCCGCCCAAACCCGCGACCTGCTGGGAACCAGCCGCAAATACGCTATCGCCCTGCTGGAACACCTGGACGAAAAACGTATCACCCGCCGCGTGGGGGATGACCGGGAACTTTTGTTGCGGGGATAAGGCGTAAGGGGATGAGGAGTAACGTATGGCGCAAGAATTGACGAATCCGCACGACCGGTTCTTCAAGGAAACGTTTTCCCGTATTGAAGTAGCCCGCGACTTGCTGGCAAACTACCTGCCGCTGGAAGTTGTAGCCGTTCTTGATTTGGATACCCTGGAAGCCCAGCCCGACAGCTTTATAGACGCTGATTTGCAAGAACAGTTTGCCGATTTGCTCTATAAGGTGACGCTGCGGGACGGTCGTACCGCTTACATTTACGTTTTGCTGGAACACAAAAGCTACCCGGACCTGAATACGCCGTTCCAGGTGTTACGGTACGAGATGCGTATCTGGGAAAATGATTGGCGCAATGGGGAAAAACTGCGGCCAATCATCCCGTTGGTGTTGTATCACGGCCGTGAGCGGTGGCGGGTGGCGACTGATTTTGGCGGTTTGTTTAGCGGGGATGAGGCATTGCGGCCGTATTGGCCCCAGGCGCGTTACGAATTACTTGACCTTTCCGGTTACAGCGATGCAGAAATCGCCGGCGCAGCTCATTTGCGTATCAGCTTGCTGGTCATGCGCTACATTCTCGATCCGGCTTTACGCGAACACCTGGCGGATATATTTGCCTTGTTTCACGAGTTGTCTGAGAGCCGGACGGCGCTGGAATACTTGCGCACTGTGTTATACTATATGGGACAGGCAGCCCGGCATTTACAACCAGAAGATATGGTCAAAGTCGTTCAGGGAATGCTGGCAGATGAAGGGAGTGAAATTATGCAAACAGTAGCTGATCACTGGATTGAGCAAGGCATTGAGCAAGGCATTGAGCAAGGCATTGAGCAAGGCATTGAACACGGCTTGCAAGAAGCCGTGTTGGATAACCTGACAATACGGTTCGAAGTTGTACCGCCAGAAATCGAAGCAAGCGTCCGATCTGTTAAAGACGCAGAGCAGTTGCGCTATCTGCACCGCCAGGCCATTTTGGTAAAGGATATGGATACGTTTGCCGCCTTACTGCCGGAGAATTGATTGAACTCCGTCCAAAAACTATCCCTCTCCGCCCTCGCTTTGGGGGCCATAGCCGCCAGTTGCGCCAGCCCGCTGCCGCCTGAAATTGAACCGGGGCCGGAACGCCCCAATTTCCTGGTCATTGTGGCTGACGACCAGCGCTTTGACACGATGGATTACATGCCCCGCACCCAGGAACGCATCTTTGACCAGGGCGTTACTTTTGACAACGCTTACGTCACCACCGCCCGGTGCAGCCCCAGCCGCGCCTCCATCCTTACCGGCATGTACGCCCACAATCACGGTGTCCGGCTCAACTCCGATCCCCTTGACCGGGAAACCATTGCGCAAAATCTGGACGAAGCCGGTTATTACACCGGTCTGATAGGCAAATACGTCAACGCCTACCCGGCCAGCCCGGAAGACCCGCCTTTACCGGAATTTGATTATTGGATAGGTATGACCAGCGGCCCTGATTCGGCTGCTTATTACGATCCCACACTCAACGTCAACGGCGCGGCCGCGCCCCATACCGGCTACCAGACAGACATCCTGCGCGATTACGCCATTGAGTTTATTGACCGGGCCAGCCAGCAGGACAACCCTTTCTTTCTCCTATTCACCCCTTACGCGCCGCACCTACCTGCCCGCCCCGCCCCCGGCGACGACCAGCTTTACCCGGATTTACCCCCGCACAATCCACCCAATTTTAATCCGGCTGATATGTCCGGTAAGCCGCAATGGCTGCAGGAACTACCCTTCCTGGCGCCAGACCAGATTGAATCCATCAATCGGGATCGCCAGCACCAACTGCAAACGTTAAACGCGCTGGATATAGCCATAGCCACAATACTGGATGAACTGGAAGCACAAGGGGAACTGGACAACACGGTTATTTTTTACATCTCCGACAACGGCCTCTTTTGGGGGGAACACCGGCTGCCTATTGGCAAAATTTATGCCTATGAAGAATCGGCCCGCGTCCCTTTTGCCGTGCGCTACCCACCGCTTATTACAGAATCGCGCCGGGAGGAGATGGTAGTGGCTAACATTGACATTGCCCCAACGATTTATGATTTAGCCGGGCTGCCACTGCCAGACTTTGTGGATGGGGGATCGTTACGGCCGTTTCTGCAAAACGATCCCCATCCTGAATGGCGCGACTACACCCTCATCGAAGGCTGGCCCACCAACGTGGCCTACGTAGGTAACTCCCCACCCTTCCAAACCATTCGCGCCGGCCAGTATGAATACACAGAAACGGAAGGCGATCTGGCTGAACTGTATGATCTGGCGGCCGATCCTTACCAACTACAAAACCAGATTGACAACCCGGATTATGCCGCCATTTTGCAACAATTCCAAACTTACCTGGCCGACGCCCGCAAAACTATTTCCGCCCCATAAACACCAGGCGCGGAGCAAATAATCGTCCCGCGCCCGATTTTAATTACTCAGTTACCCAATTACTTAATCACGTCACCGATTACGGCCGTACTGTTCATGGCTGCTCACCCAATCCAGCGACGAAATCGCCGCCGCCAGCGAAATTTCCCCGGCCAGGACCACGCCGCCGATGATCTCGGCAAACTTGCGCACTTTATCCTTGCCATAGCAACCCAGCAGTTCCAGAGATTCCCGTTGTGTCGCCAATCCCGTGCCGCCGCCATACGTTGCCACAATCAGGGATGGAATCGTGATAGAAAGGTACAAATTCTTCTCCGGCGTCAGTTCCGCATACACAATGCCGGCTGACGATTCTGCCAGATTAGCCACGTCCTGCCCCGTAGCAATAAACATCGCCGTAATGCCGTTGGCCGAATGCAGTCCGTTATTATTCGCCCCGGACAGGATAGAACCGATATTGGCTACCCCCCAATGGTATGCCAGATTTTCTGGCTCTACCCGCATGTGCTGAATCAACACTTCCCGGTCAACCACCGCTTCGGCCGTCACCCGCTTGCCTCGCGTGCGCATCATGTTCACCTGCGACGCCTTCTTGTCCGTCGCCAGATTCGACTCCAGATAAAAATGACGCACCGGCGCGCTGTCAAAGTTGTCCAGAATCCAACTGCACGCAGCAAAAGTAGCTCGTCCCACCATATTTTGTCCGGCCGCGTCGCCCGTAGAGAAGTTGAAACGCAAATAAGCAAACTTACTGGCTAAAAATGAATCAATATATTGCAGTTTCGCCACACTCGACGTTGCCTCCGCTTCTTCCCGAATCTTGTCAATGTGGTCATTCACCCAGCTTACAAAATCGCGCGCCTGCACCGCGTTGTCAAAAACAAACACTGGTGCCCGCTGCATCGAATCCCCGGAAATGCTCACCGTTACCCCGCCGGACAAATTCAGAATTTTCATCCCCCGGTTGTAAGAAGCAACTAATGTTCCCTCCGTGGTAGCCAACGGCACCACAAAATCCCCTTTGGCGTGTTCCCCGTGAATGGTTAACGGCCCGGCAAAACCAATGGGAATTTGGGCCACACCAGTAAAATTCTCAATGTTTCCTTTGGTAATGTGCGCATCAAAAGAGTAGCAAGGAATATGTTCCAATTTGGTTCCGGATAAATCTTCGATAAACTGCTGCCGCTTTTTAATAGCCTTTTCCGACCAATCATCCTCTAAATCGCGGGGAATACGCACCAACTCTTCAGATTCTTCCGAAATGGCATCGTCTACTTTGAATTTAAGTTTGCCAAAAGTTTCGGCCTCGAATTCCAGTTCCATTTCATGCTTGCCCAATGGCAGCGGAGCGATCTGGCACACAATGTCTACAATGCGCCGCAAAGGAAAATCGATAGGATTAGCCGCTATATCATCCGGGGAAAGTCGCTTGCCATTGCCTAAATCCAGGACAATTTTGTCACGGGGCACTTCTTGATCATCAATTCTAATGCGGTGCAATGCAGTGACCCTTGTATCACTCAATCTGTTTTTAAGAGCAAATTGCACACCTCTGCTCGTATTTTCCAAACTGCCGTAGGTATAAAGTTTCTTCAAAATTAAGCTGGGGATAGGTAAAGCCATGTCTCTCTCCTAAGATATTTACTTATTGCGAGTTTTGTTTTGCGTAACCAACAGTGACTATGCAAAAGATTCTAACACAAGCCACGCATCAGTGACGAATAATAATATTTGACGGCCGTAATCCCCTCTTGTCCTCTCTTTATAATCTGCTAAAATAAACTGCAATCCTCTATACTGGACAAATTTTATGGAATATGCTAAACAAGTACCCGCCGCCGACCGCACCCTAAACCTGCTGGAACTGCTGGCAACCGCCCCCGAAGGCCTGACGGCCGCCGAGATTTTAACCCAACAAGAAATATCCCGTAGCACTTTATTTGCCCTGCTCAACACCCTGAAATCGCGCAACTACATCATTCAGACGGGGCTGCGCAGCCGATATTCGCTGGGGCCGGCTTTGTGGGCCCTGATTCCTGATCGGCAGCAGGGGTTACGGCCGTTAATCGAAGCGTTTGAGACCGAGATGAGCTTCAACCCCCTGCCGGAAACCATCGCCCTCGCCTGGGCCAACAACCTGGAAGTAATCATTTTAGCCCAACACGCCAGCCAACAGCCGGTACGCGCTGTCTACCAACCAGGAGAACGACGGCCGTTAGGCCAAACTGCTGCCGGCCACGTCCTTATTGCCGGAGAATCACCCAGGTATGTGGAAAAAATTGCGCCGGAACTGCACGGCCGTATCCACCAAATTCACACCCAGGGCATCAGCCAGACCCAAACCACCGACATCATAGAAATCGCCGCCCCCGTCACTCTGGACGGTATCAACCCCATCGCCGCCATCATGATCGGCATCCCCCGCTACCGGTATGACGCTGCCAAAGGTAAAGAACTGATTAAAGAACTGCGTCAAGCCGCCGCCCGCGTCTCCTACCGCCTGGGGGCCGCCGTCTACCAACCCTACGGCTGGACGCCCGTCGGCCCTATCGGCCCCAGCCGCGAATTAAGTGAAGCAGAGCTGAATGACTTTCTGCAAGGAGCCTGGGGGGCGCGGCTGGCCTGCATCCGGCGGGATGGCACGCCCCACGTTGTGCCCCTGTGGTATGAATGGGACGGTCGCGCCCTCTGGTTCACCGCTTCCCCCGGCGCTTTCTGGAAAGAGTATATTCTCACCAGCCCCCGCGTCTCCGTCACTATTGACGAACCGTGGCCGCCTTTGCGCCGCGTCTTTGTCTCCAGCGCCGCCAAAATCATGCCCGAAGACCAGATACCCGGCGGTCTGGCCGCCCTGCGCCAACGTTTGGCCGCCCGCTACCTGGGTGAGGACGCCGCCCACCTGCCGGAACTACAAGAAACGGCAGGCTGGTCAGCCGTGCGCATCTGGCCGGACAAGATCAGCGGGCGGCAAGGATTGGGGGAACGGTAACTGAGTAATTGGGTAACTGGGTAATTGAGTAACTCTAATTACCCAGTTACCCAATTACTTCCTACGCATATGCGTCACGCAATTCCCATTCGCCTGGAAAATGTGAGCAAATCGTTCGAGGGCAGCGACGGCCGTCTGGACGTGTTGAAGGGTATCAATCTGGCCATCAGACCGGGTGAATTTGTCAGCATTGTTGGCCCCAGCGGCTGCGGTAAATCCACCTTGCTACGCCTGGTAGCCGCCCTGGATACGCCTACCTCCGGCCAAATCAGGCTGAACGGACAGCCGCCCCTGGCGCTGCGGGCACGGAAAGAAATTGGCTGGATGGCCCAAAAGCCGGCCCTCCTGCCCTGGCGCACTATTCTGGACAATGTACGCCTGCCGCAGCAGGTCAACCGGCAGCCAGCCAGCCAGCCAGCCGCTCCCGCCGCATCCCTGCTGGAAATGATGGGCTTGACCGATTTCGCCGCTGCCTATCCCTACACCCTCTCCGGCGGGATGCAGCAGCGCGCCGCTCTGGCCCGCACCCTGGCCAGCAATGCCGCCGTCTGGCTGATGGATGAACCGTTCTCCGCTCTGGACGAACTAACGCGACAAACGTTGGCAGACGAGATGCTGGCAATCTGGCAAAAGTACCGGCCCACTGTCCTTTGGGTGACGCACCACATCCCGGAAGCGGTGAAGTTGTCTGACCGGCTCGTGCTGCTCACGCCACGGCCGTCTCGCATCAGCGGCATCGTGCCAGTAGACCTGCCCCGCCCCCGCGACGACACCAGCGTCGCTTTCCAGGCGGTGGTGCGGCAGGCGCGGGCTATTCTGCAAAAAGGGGCGGCAGTATGAGGACACGGCGGTTGAAAAGTGCAGCCACAGCGGCAAAGTCGGCCTTCACCGGGTGGACGCCAACCAACGCAGGCCGGTTTCGCCAGCAGCTTCCTGTTGGCCGTTGCCGCGGCTTTATTCGCCAGCAAACAGGGCGGCTGGCCGGGATAGGTCTGCTGTTGGCAGTGTTTTTACTCTGGGAAACGGCCGTGTACCTGACCGGTACGCCCGTCTACCTGGTACCTGCCCCCAGCGACATCCTGGCCGAACTGGCTGCCAATCTGCCCCGCCTCCTTTCTGCCGGTCTGGTGACGCTGGCCGAAGCGTTGGCCGGATTGATTCTGGGATCGGCCATCGGCCTGGGGCTGGCTGTCCTCGTCACTTTTTGGGGACGGCTGGAGCAAGGGGTGATGTCGCTGGCAATCCTGATCAAATCCACGCCGATTATCGCCATCGCCCCCATTCTCACCATCTGGCTGGGCTTCGGCCACGCACCCAAAGTGATTATTACCGCCCTGCTCACCTTTTTCCCTGTGCTGATTAACGCTCTCAGCGGTTTTCGCGCGGTAGATACGGCCATTCTGGATTACCTACATTCGCTTAACGCCAGCCCGCAGGAAATCTTCAGTACGGCACGCTGGCCCTCGGCCCGGCCATATCTCTTTGCCGCGCTCAAGGTGGCCGCCCCCCTGGCCATGATTGGCGCCGTGGTGGCGGAATGGATGGGGGCGTCCTCCGGCCTGGGGCGGCAGATGTGGCTGGCCTATACCAATCTGGATATGCCCGCCCTGTTTGCCGCCGTTTTTGTTCTGACGCTTTTGAGTACGGCCGTCTACCAAAGCGTCGTCCTGCTGGAAAAACGGTTCCTGTTTTGGCAGCCAAACCCGTAGGGCGATTTTGTAAATCGCCCACAAATCACAACGTAAAAGAAGGAGTTCTACGTGATCAAAAAACTACTATTAACCATCATACTCTCCCTCATCATCTTATCAGCCTGCGCCCCAAACCAGGCAAAAACACCCGAATTGCAGCCCATGACCTTCATGGCCGGCTTCAAGCCGCAAGCCAACCTGCCCTTTGTCGGCGCTTACGTGGCTAAGGAAAAAGGGTACTTTACCGACGAAGGGCTGGACGTAACGATTGAACATTCGGCCGGGGGCGGCGAACATTTGCAGCTTCTGGCGGCAGGCGAAGTGCAGGTGACGACGCAGGATGCGGCCGTTCTGCTCAAACGACGCGCCGACCCGGGACTGCCCCTCGTTTCCCTGGCCCTCATCGGGCAAAAAGGGCAGCAAGCCTTCGTCGCTATGGCCGATTCCGGCATTGACACGCCCAAAGATTGGGAAGGACGCACCGTCGGTTTCAAGGGCACGCCGCCGCCGGATTTGTTCGCCATCATGGAAGCGGCCGGGGTAGACCAGAACAAGGTGGAACTGGTCAACGTTGGTTTTGATCCCCGCATATTTACTGAAGGGCAAGTAGATGTGTATCCCGTCTTCAAATCCAACGAACCGGACACGATTCGCGGCTGGGGATATGAACTGAATATGTGGGATGCGGCCGATTATGGCGTGCCTACCCTGGGCCTGACCTACGTCACGACGGAGGAGATGATTGAGCAAAACCCGGAACTGCTGCAAAAGTTTATGAACGGGGTGATGCGCGGTATTGCCTTCGCCCAGGAAAACCCGGAGGAAGCGGTAGAAATCGTGATGATTTACGCCGGCGAGGAAGCTGACCCGGCCCACATGCGCTACATGCTGGACACGGAATTGGCCGACGCCCAATCGCCCCTCACAGACGAATTTGGCCTGGGCTGGCAAACCACAGAGCAATGGCAGGCGCTCCAGGATATGCTGGTACAGTATGAGGCCATCGCGGAACCGGTTGACGTGACGGCGGCGTTTACGACGCGGTTTCTAAAGGATCAGTGATCAGTTTTCAGTGATCAGTTTTCAGTGTTCAGTGTTCAGCCAGGTGTTCGCTGAACACTGAACACTGTTAATACGCTCCTGACTTCAAGGAGCGGCTATGATAACCGGCAGGAAGAGAACGTGGCCGGTATCGGGACTCCAAAAACCGCCGGTCAGGGTGTATTGGCCGCCGGTCAGGCTCCCCGCATCTGGCTGGCCAATCGTGCCCATAAGTGTCAGGTCTCCGCCAACGGCCGTGCCGCCGCCGCCATCAATCGTCCACCACGACAAGGAAAGAGTCTCCGGCCTGGCGATAGCCAGACCGCTCATCAGCAACAGCAACAACAATAAACCGCCAATAAGAATAATTTTGTTACGCATCATTCAATCTCCTCACATGATTGTTCATCCCGCCGAGTTTTTCTCAGAAACGATTCCTGGCAAAAACTAGCGCGGATCAACAAGCACCCAGAGAAGACCCGACCCGCCAGCTAATGGCTCCAGCGCCGTGCCTATGATTGTGTATTGAGCGGTTGAATCAAGCTGGTTAGACCGCATACTCACCACAGTTCCCGTTGTGGGCGAGATAATTAACAAATCACCAGCTTGAACGTCGCCATTTGAAGCATCTACCTTAACCTGGGCCATGCCGCGCGTCTGCACCGGGACGAGGCTGCCAGGGGCGGCTGGCCCGCCGGCCGCTTGCACTACCCCAACCACCGCGCCAGAAGCGTTAGCCATGACGTTCTGCACCAACAGCAACGGTTCGGCCGTCTCGGAGGGAGGCGCGGCAATACCGCTAACCACCACCAGATCGCCGGTTTCCAGGGCTGCGTCCCCATCATTTTGGGCCGTGATGGCAAAACTGTCACCGGTTCCCGGCAGGGCTGCCGGCGCGGCTATCCCCAACTGGCTTTTGATCCCTTCAATTTCAGCCCGGAGCGCGGCGTTTTCCTGTTGCAAATTGGCGATCAGCGCTTGCTGCTCCTGAATAGCGGCCACAGCCAGCACCCCAAAATCACTGTAAGCCAACCCTTTCTTGCCATCTTCATCTGTTCTCACCAGTTCGGGGAAAACAGCCTCCACTTCCTGGGCAATGAAACCGTTAACCCGGGTATTTTCGGAGTCGTTGATGTAGCTGTAGGATACCGGGTTCAACTGCATCACACCATCCAGGACATTGTCCACCGGAGCCACGTCCTGTTTTAACGTCTCGTCGGAAGTTTGCACATAAGCGCCTGTTCCCGATTGGATGTAAGCCAGCCGGGTGCCGTTCTCGGCAAAGCTGAAGTGCGCCCCGCTATGCAAAATCTTCCAGGTGGAACTCCCAAATTGAAACCCCATGCCGCCGGTACCGGAAGAAGTGGCGTCAGACTGGGATAGATGAATGTCGGCCGCCGGCGTTGTGGTGTTGATCCCTACCCGGCCTTCAAAATAGCCGGCCACATTATTAGAAGCTCCGGAAGCGGCAGCGTAAATGCCGTAGTTGTTGGTCCCGCTCCCGTCGGCAATGAAGATGCCGCCATAATTGGATATGTTGTCATCGCTGTTCCAGCCGTAGACGGCCGCGCCGATGTTGCCATTGGCCGGCTTCAGGCCAAGCACCCCCACATTTGTTACCGGCAAGGGCAAGCCAGGGGGATTAAGCGTGCCCAACCAGCCTTCGGCGTAAACGAAGGAATTAAACTGATCTACTCCGCGCACGGCCGCTTTGCCACCCGCGTAATTTTGCACATTCAGGCCGTGACCACCAGGGTCGGTAAAAGCACCCAGGGCCACACCGCCGCTGCGATAAAGGTCGCCGCTTGTTCCAGAACCGCTGTTGAAAGCCCAGGGCGCGCCAATGAGGCCGCTCCAGGGAGCGCTGTCGGCGTAGGAAGCGTAAGGGGCAGCCGTTACCTCTTGCCGGGGGGTTAAGGTGGTGTAGCTGCCGCTGCCGGCCGGGCAGCGAGCCTCAATTTGCAGCCAACGATTGCTGCCATCGAAAGCGCTGCTGCCAAATTGATCGGCATCGTTGACGACGGCCGTGAAATTCCCTTCGGTTACCGTTACATTGGTAACCTCGTGATTGCCGCCCACCTGGCTGCCGCCGTTGGCCGCATCCCACAAACTGAAACGAAAATCACAACTGCCATTTACCGGGCCGCTGCTGTCATCCAACCGGCCCTGATAGGTAAAGCTGGAATCCACAGCCAGTAAGTCAGAAACCGAAGCGGGATTTGCCTCCGGCTCATTTTCCTGACCGGTAACTACGCTACCAAAAACAAAAGTTATCGCTGCCAACAAGAATGCTATTACCAAATACTTGAGTTTCATTGGAACCTCCTTGTCCAAATTTTTCGGGCTACTTTTCAAAACCTGAAAACAGGTTATCTTTACTTTAATTAACCAAGAAAAAGGAGACAATGTTGATGGTGACGATGGAATTATACAATATAATAACTTGTTTATTTGTGTCAATATTCGCGCCAGCTTTTTGATAAAGCAATATTTTTTGTTAGCGTCTTGTCAAGTGGTGTAAAATCACCTCGTGTGGTCAGCCTGAGTTTTTAAGATTCCACTGTCAAGTCTCCTTTCCAGGGTGTTGTTTCAGTA
>JALUPA010000644.1 GCA_027054335.1 Ardenticatenaceae bacterium | reverse complement strand
CCCAAGCCCCCCGTTCCCCTTACCCCAGAGATGCGGGCGGACGAAGCGGCCAAACAAATCCTGCGCGCCCAACTCAAAGTTATCCGCAGCAACGAACCGTACATCGCCCAGGACATTGACACCGAATTTCTGCACGATTTCCGCGTCGCCATTCGCCGCACCCGCTCTGCCCTGACGCAAATCAAAGGCGTCTTTCCCGCAGACGTAACGGCCCGATTCAAGCAGGATTTAGCCACGGTGGGCAAAATGACCAACCAGTTGCGCGACCTGGATGTGTATCTGCTGGATGAAGCCCGCTACCGGGCGCTGCTGCCGGAAAATCTGGCGGCGGACATTGGGCCTCTCTTTGCCTATTTGCGGCAAAAACGCACGGCCGTACTCGCCGACGTCGTTACCAATCTTAATTCACCGCAGTACCGGCAAATTATGGCCGATTGGGAGGCGTTCCTGTACGAACCGGTACCGGAAACCCCCACCGCACCCCACGCTGCCCGCCCCATCATCCAGGTGGCCCGCAAACGCATCTTCAAACGTTACCGCCAGATTGTGGCCGAAGGCCGCGAAATTCTGGAAAACACCGAAGACCACCTGCTGCACGCTTTACGGATTGATTGCAAAAAGCTGCGCTACCTGCTGGAATTTTTCACCCCCCTCTTCCCCCCGGAGGAGATTGCCTACCTCATCAAGCAGCTCAAACAACTGCAAACCAATCTGGGCGATTTTAACGACCTCTGCGTCCAGGAGGATTACCTGCTGCACGTGGCTGATGAGCTGCCGCTGGCCCACCAACAATCGCGCCATACGCTCATGGCTATTGGCGGCCTGGTGGCCATTCTGCACCAGGAACGGCTGCGGGTAAAGGCGGAATTTGCCCAGACGTTTGCCGCCTTCACCGCCCCGGCCAACAGCCAGCTTTTTACGGCGTTGTTTGCCAGCAGCAAAAGGAAAGGCGCATGAAAACAATTGCCCTGTACAGCAGCAAAGGTGGTGTGGGAAAAACGGCCGCGGCCGTCAATCTCTCTTATCTGGCGGCTCAATCCGGCTATAAGACCCTCATCTGCGATCTGGATTCGCAAGGCTCGGCTACCTACTACTTCCGGATCAAGCCCCGGCTGAAGAAGAAAGCGCAGGGCTTTTCCCAGGCGGGGCGGCCGATTGAGCGCAGCATCAAGGCCACCGATTACGCCCATCTGGATTTGCTCCCGTCCGATTTCACTCACCGCAATCTGGACATCGCTTTTCTGGAAGCAAAGCAGCCCAAGGAGCAGTTACGCCACATTCTGGCCCCTTTGCGCACGGAATATGACCTGATTTTTCTGGACTGCCCGCCCACGTTTAACATTTTGGCAGAAAATGTCTTCCGGGCGGCGGACATGCTGCTGGCGCCGCTGATTCCCACGACGCTGTCGGTGCGGACGTATGTGCAGTTGCGCGCGTTTTTGCAGCAGAATGGGTATGATACGGAAGCGGTGTATACATTTTTTTCGCTGGTGGACGGCCGTAAAAAGATGCACCGGGAGTTGGCTACGGCCGTTTACCGCAAATTCGATCACGTCTGTAAAACCCCCATCCCTTACCGCAGCCAGATCGAAAAAATGGGACTGTACCGCGCCCCGGTTCCCGTATTTGCCCCCCATTCCGTCGCCACCCAAGCGTACCAATCTCTCTGGCAGGAAATCCAAGGCGCACTGGCAGCATTCTTGTAAAAATGGCGCTGCTGAAAAACCGGCTGCCCGGCCCCGGGTAAAGGCATAGGCACACCGAACGACCATCGGGCCGGCCCCAGGTAAAGACTATAGTGGGAAACAGCAAAATGTTAAATTTGATTGAAAGCCTACTCTTGGGGGCTATGATACCTGTTGATATTTTCCAGCGAACCTTTTATACTTTGCTCAAATCGTGTTTTTACCCGCTATAGGAGATTTAACCCGAATGCTATTCCGCTTAAATACCTTGACTTCGTCCATAGACGCCAATTTCGGCGTCTCATTCTCGTTTTACCTCGCAGCAGGGTCTATATACACGACGAGAACAGAAAAACAGGTCTTGTATGGACGAAAACATCTTACTTCGCAAGACCCGTCGGCAGACCAATATAATGTTAGATTACACACAGATATTTAACTCAAGTCAAACGAAATGAAAGAAAAAGAACAATCAGAACATAGCCATTTGAAAAGTAACGGCAATAAATTAGGCAGGAATATTGTTGTTGGAATAGCTATAGTTATTCTATTCGTCACAATTTTCAATATGCTAGGTTACGTTTTTCTGTGGGAATGGGTAGGGGTCGTAAACTATGAAAACATCAAAACCAAAACTCTTTGGGATTGGACGGAATTACTTCTTGTGCCCATTGTATTAGCTGTTGGAGTGTGGTGGCTCAATAAGTCAGAAAAAGAAATAGAGTTGAAGATTGCAGAAAAACGCCGATTAGAAGATAAAATGGTTGCGGAACAAAGAGCGACAACTGAAAGAGAAATTGCCAGAGACAACCAACGCCAAAACGCTCTTGAGTCGTATTTTGATCGAATGACATCGTTATTACTCGATTATGATTTGCGCAAATCTGAGGGTATTCGTAATGAAGTAAGGAGTGTAGCTCGCACTAGGACACTTGCAGTTCTAAGAAATCTAGATGGAAAAAGAAAAGGTCAGTTAATAAAATTTCTTCACGAATCAGAATTGATAATAGGAGTAGATCCTTTGATCGACCTAAGGGGAGCAGATTTGCGCGAGGTGGATTTACAAGGAGCTTTTCTGTTGAAAGCTAATATGAGTGAGGCAGATTTTCAATATGCTGATTTGAGAGAGTCAAATTTAAAAGGAGCTAATTTGTGGCGTTCTGATTTATCACATGCTAACCTGTCGAAAGCACATTTATCAGGAGCTAAAATAAGCGAAGCCAAGTTATTTGATGCCGACATGAGTCAATCTGTATTAGGTGGCACTGATCTTACTGCATCAGAGTTGAATCAAACAAACTTACGAGGAGCTATTTTCCATGATCCAGATCAATATAATTCTAAGTTGCGGACAGCAAACCTATATTTTGCAAGGCTGGATAGAGCAAATCTAAAAGATGCCGTAATTTCAGTTAATCAACTTGAGGGATTGCAATCTCTTGACAACGCTATAATGATGAATGGCAAAAAGTATCGTGATTGGGCAAAAGAACAATCTTTTCAACTTAGCAATCAATTAGAAGATAGAGAAAATGAAGAGGCTGTCTAACAAAGCGTCAACCTGATTTGCGAGCACGCGCTTTTTTGCCATTATTGTACGTAGTTGTTGCAGGTATCTCGCCTGCAGAGGTTTTACGTTTTCTTGCAAACAGGTTACGCAAACGTTAATGGCGTTCTGCCTAACCGACAAAGTCTTTTTGGCAGGCTCAACCCTGGCGTGGTAAAGGCTCACCCGATTGGGTAAACAGGTCTGTGGGGGCGGTATCGGGAACGAGGAGGCGGAGGGTGGCGGGTTTGATCTGGCAGTGGACGGGGGTATGGCCGGCCGGTTCCCCGTCAGTGTGGGCGGGCATGACGGGTTGGCTGCGGATAGTCACGTCACGGCCGTAAACCATCGTCACATCCGGGTTATGCAAATGCTTCTGCATCCGGGCCAGCGTCAAAAAATAAACCGCCTGGGCCAGCGTCTCTCCTCGGAACAACCACACTTCAAACAAGCCGTCATCCAGTTTGGCCTGGGGGCTGAGGACAATCTCACCCCCCACGTACAGGCGGCACATGCTCACCACCACCAGAACGTAATCATCTTCATACACCTGGCCGTCCACCTCCACCCAGGCGTGCATTTTAGGAAATTTTGGGGCCAGGCCAATCCCTTGAATGACATACCCCAACCGCCCCAGCTTCTTGGACCAGGTGGGCCGCGGCTCCACCTGCTCCACAAAGTAGCCGTCAGCCCCTACCCCGGCCCATAACATCCAGAAACGGCCGTCTGCCTCCCCATTTTGCACCCAGCCCAAATCCATCTGGTGAATACGGCCGTGCAGCAGCGCATCCGATACCTGGAGCAATTTGTGCCGCCGCCAACGCCCCGGCAGCGGCAGTCGCAACTCCTGAGCAAACGAATTGGCCGTGCCCACCGGCAGCACCCCCAGCGCCGTTGCCGAACCGGCCAGCCCGTTAGCCACCTCACCCAACGTGCCATCACCGCCCGCCGCCAACACCACCTGATGTCTGGCAGCGGCCGCTTCTCGCGCTAATTCTGTTGCGTGTCCGGCATATTTTGTGGGGATAATGATCACGGCCCAGCCACGGGCCTGCCACATATCAGCCACCAGGGTCAGTGGCGCGGCTAAGTTGGCGGGCCCAGCTCGGGGATTGTAAATCAGGGTCGCTTGCAGCGTTCGCTTCTTCATTTAGCCAGTAATCATACAACCGATTGGCTAATTCGTCCGGTAACGTGTTCGTCGTATCCAAAATCAGATGGTCGCCCACAATCGGCTCCTGCGCTTCCACCATCCATTTATACACAGACCAGTCCGCATCGGACAAATCGCCCGGACGCCGCTCGCCGCTGTTCCGCTTTTGCAGCCGCTCCCAGATGACTTCCTGAGAGGCCTGCACGTAACACACCGCTACCGGCGCGCCCACCCGCTGACCAATCTGGCGCAAATGGGCGCGGCGGGCCGCCTGGTAATTGGAACCGTCAAAAATCACGCGCTGCCCCTTGCGTAAACGGGCCTCAATCAGAGCATAACACACTTCGTACACCAGCATTCGCTCGGCGGCCGTATACGTAGGCTGGTTCCGCATCAGAACCCGCACATTATCGGTGCTGACGACCAACGCCGGCAGCCGCTTGAGCAATTCCGCCACAATCGAGGATTTACCCACGCCGGGCAGTCCCACCAACATCAGCAGGCTGCCATTTTCGCGGGCAAAGGGCGATTGGGGTAAGGCGTCGTCTATGTCGCTAACGATACTATGCAGGTACATGTGCGTATTAAACTACCCGTTACTTTCTTTACCGGTTACTGTCTGCCCGCCTTTCACGGCCGTTTCCGCCGCTATTTCATCGGCAAACCGGTTTAATGCCGCCTTTTTCTGCGGGATTTGGGACTGGCTGATTTCGATACGGCCGTCACGACACAACACGGCCAACGGAGCCACATACACCCCCGCCGCCTCCCGCACCCGGTAATTCCGCTCCGCCTGGATACCCCGGTCTTTCAGAGCAATGTACAGCCGGTCAATCAGATCGCCGCCGCTGACGAAGAGATCGTTGAGTTCTACGGCCGTTTCAAACCGATCCCCCGTCGTGTGAATAAACAACACCCGCCGCCAGCGCAGACTGACAATCGGCCGGGCCAGTTTTTGCAGCGGCCCCAACTGCACCTTGTAATACGCCTCCGCCGCGCGGGGATGATCCGGCTGGTCGGGGAACAATTCCCGGCGCGTCACCAACTCATGCCCCAGCCGTTCCGCATAATAATGCACCGCCCACTTCTCCGGGCCAAAGCGGCGGCCAAAGTAAAAGGCAAAATACTCGGCATACAACCCCTTCGGCGCCGATTTAGCCGGAATGCGATACCAGCCCTCCCGCCGCAGTAGGTCAAAATCGGCCGGGTCCGGCATATAAGCTACCAATACGCGATCATCAGGGTACATAATCTGTTCTTTTCCAAATCCGTTGTAATCATCCCATAAGATGAAAAGTCAATCCAGGATCAACGGTAGCATAACCACAATAAGTCAGCAAGCGGAAAGCAGTCATATTTTGCCGGGCCGCCACCTGCTGCGCCAATGCCAGACAATCCAACAACTGCGTCTGCACTGCCGGCTGCGCCAAATCGAGTGCTGGCAGCGGGGCCGAGGGAGCATTAGCCGCGATAATCACGTGAAATGGTTCATTTGACCGGGGATGTGGATAAGCGACAGCCTGACCGTATGCCCAGCCAACCTCATTTCCCGGTGGTAAAAATGGTTCATACACCGCCCCATCCTGCAACAGATGAAAGTGGATTTGAGGCACCTCCTGATATGCGCCGCCGTTCACCAGAATGGTATACGGCCGTACCCCCTCCCCCTCTGCCGCCAGCGCCAATGCCTGGAATACGGCCGTCACACAAGCCCGCGTCTCCCCATCCGTCAAATCCAGCGCCGCCAGCGAAGGCAGCCGCATTTTCGGCACACCCAGCCAATGCACTTTCCCCATGGGCGCTGGATGACGGAAAACAATGGCCCGCTCATTTTCCGCCAACTTATCCACTGGCATCAACGCCGTCAGATAGGTAAAGGAAAAACCAACAAACATCCCGGATACCGGGCTGCGAGCAATCTTGAAAAGGGCGCGTTTCAACAAAATAACCATCCGCCAAGATTACAACAGATTCAGAAAGAAACAGATGAGTCTACTGAAAAATCCACAGATTACGCAAATTCCACAGATTTTTACTCAACTAAAATTCGCGGTAATTCGGGTAATTCGTGTCTTTTTCAGTAAAGTCACAGATACATTCAATACCAGCTTTCATCTGTCTCTTCCCTAATCTGTTGTACTCTCCCCATTAAACCGCGGCGGCCGTTTCTCCACAAACGCCCGCATCGCCTCCAAATGATCCGGATGGGGCCACAGGCCGATAAACAGATCAGTTTCCAGTTGGTTCAGTTCGGTTAACGGCCGTTCCCCTGCCGCCATCACCAACGTTTTCGTCGCCGCCAATGCCGCTTGGGGCAAACGGGACAACTCCTCCGCCCAGGCCAACGCTGCCGCCAACGCCTCTTCCCCTTCCGGCGCAATCCGGTGAATCAGGCCGATACGGTACGCCTCTCGTGCATCCAGCAGACGAGACGTAAGCAGCAGTTCCAGCGCCCGGCTCTGCCCCAGCAGCCGCGCCAACCGACCCGTACCCCCCCAACCCGTCGTCAACCCGTTACGCACTTGAGCAAAGGAAAAACGGGCGTGGCCGGCCGCCAGACGCAAATCACACGCCGTCAAAATCTCGCAGCCGCCGCCAAACGCATCTCCGTTAACGGCCGCCAGCACGGGAATGGTTAACGTGCCCAACTGCGTCAAAGCGTCCCGCATCACCCGGTTCAAACGGGCCGCTACCGCCGGTTCCGGGTGGTTGTGCAGTTCCTTGATGTCCCCGCCGGAGACAAACGCTTTGTCCCCCGTCCCGGTAATGATGAGAGCGCGGACACGGCCGTCACCCGCCACCTCTTCCACCGCCCCGGCAAACTGCTCCTGCGCCGTCCAATTCAACGCATTCCGCGCTCCCGGCCGATTCACCCGCAAAACGGCCGTGCTACCCTCAACCGTCAAAATAATTTCGTCACTCATAATCCAAGTTTACCGGAACTGGTTTGTAATTGGTAATTGATCACCTTGTCACCTTGTCACCTTGTCATTACACTCCGCCCATGAAAGACGGACTAAAATGGGCAGCCATAGGATTAGCGGTTACGGCCGTAACCCTCCTCAGCCTCATCCTCTCCGGCATATTTGACCCCAAACCCATCGGCCAACCGGTGTGGACGGCCAACCCGATGCAAATGACCATCCCGGCCAACGAGAGCAAGGTAGTGTGGCTACGGCCGTTACCCCAAACCAGCTTCTCCGTCAGGCTTACGGCCGTTCACCAATCCGGCAGCCCCGACAGCGCCATCGGCCTCATCCTCGGCAATGATGAACAAAACACCCGCATCACCATCTCCCCCCTCGGCTACGCCGCCATCACCTCACCCTGTCACCCTGTCACCCTGTCACCTTGTCACCCTTTCCCTCCCGCTCCCTTCCCCCACGCGCGTCGCGGCACAGACCCCAACGAAATCTGGGTAGACGTAGTGAATGGCCGAATGACCGTCCGGATCAATCGGGAATTATTGTGGTCTGGGGATGTAGGAGAATTAAATGGGGAGTTAGGCGTGTGGGGTGAAAGTTTTGGGGATACGGCCGTTTACCATCTGCCGCAAATTATAATATACGAAGAAGCGTCACCATAAATGAAAACAACCACAGATTAGAAAGACCACAGATTTTTTATCTGCGGCCTCTCCTACTGCGGTCTTTTTTTAATGAAGACCGGAAATTGGAAACCAAACAATCTCCAATTTCCCAACCTCTTATTCGTTAGATTGAATATCCAGCAATTCCACTTCAAAAATCAGCGTGGCATTTGGTGGAATGGGGCCAACGCCCTGCTCACCATAAGCCAGCTCCGGCGGCAAAACAAGCTGTGCTTTTTCGCCTACCTTCATCAAAGCCACGCCTTCTTCCCAGCCGGGAATCGTACTGTTTGTTCCCAACGTAAACGGGAACGGCTGGCCGCGATCATACGAACTGTCAATCTGCGTGCCATCTTCCAGCCACAACCGGTAATGGACGGAAACCGTCTCGCCCGACTGCGGCGAAGGGCCATCACCCTCTTCCAAAACAGCAATCTTTAAACCAGAATCGGTTACCATATAC
>JALUPA010000643.1 GCA_027054335.1 Ardenticatenaceae bacterium | reverse complement strand
CCGGATAGCGGGTACATATGCTTTGCCCGGTTTAGCTGATCTCATCCAACAGCAATCGCCAGCTTTTCATCCTTTACCAACAGGGGAGTTCGGTTAACTCTGTCTCCCCTATTTATTGAGAAGATACTAAACTATCTTCTTAAATCCTCAATCCACATTGGGGTACCCGAAAATTTTGGGTTGTACTTTAATTTTCCCACACGAGTTAGGAGGTTTATGATGACTGTTTCAATCACCTGGCATGGTCATGCTACTTTTTCCTTAGACGTCAACGGCACGAAAGTCGTCGTTGATCCCTTTTTTGCCGGTAACAACCCGGCGGCAAAAACGGCCGTAGACGCCATAGACGCCGACTTCATCCTGCAAACCCACGGCCACGCCGACCACATTGTAGACACTGTGCCTCTGGCCCAACGCACCGGGGCCAAAGTCATTGCCAACTTTGAAATTATGACCTGGATTACCGGGCAAGGGCATGAAAACTGCCACGCCATGAACACCGGCGGCGGTTACAATTTTGCCTTTGGTCACGTGAAGATGACCCCCGCGCTGCACAGTTCCGGTTTGCCGGATGGCGCGTATGGCGGCGACCCCGGCGGCTATTTGTTGACAGTGGACGGGAAGAACATTTACCTGGCGGGGGACACGGCGCTTTTTTCAGACATGGCTTTGATTGGCGCGGCCGGTCTTGATCTGGCGGTCTTGCCTATTGGCGATAATTTCACGATGGGGCCGGCGGATGCGCTGGCAGCATTAGGTTATCTCAAGCCCAAAGTAGTTATCCCCTGCCACTACAACACCTGGCCGGTCATTGCCGCCGATGCGGCCGCCTGGGCGGAGCAAGTGCGGCAGAAGACCGGTGTCCAGCCGGTTGTTTTGGACATTGATGGGACGTATGAGCTATAAACGAGGGGTTGGCAAACGGCCGTTTCCGTAAGATCATCTGCAACCGATAAACTATATTGTGAGGGCTGGCTGCTTCTGGCAGCCAGCCATTATTTTTGTAACCTGGTTTTGTAAGTCGGGCGGTAATTTTGCAAATCGCCCTACCGTAATAGAGGAGCATACGATGAAATTCAAACAATTACGCTGGATATTTGTATTCGTTTTACTGTTGAGCATGTCATCATTGGCTTGTAGTTTGTTGGGCGGCGGGGAGGAGGAACCCACGGCCGTACCCGTCACCGAAAATGAGGCGGCTCCGGCAGAAACTGAAGCAGAGACGGCCGTGCCGCCCATTCCCACCAGCCCGCCCGCAGCTACCGAAGCAGCTACCGTTGCGGAAGAAGAAGCAGCCGCTTCTGACACAGAGGCTGCTTCCGCAGCAGAAGCAGCTCCCCCGGCGCTGGAAGTAAACAGCCTGGCCGGCGAACCGAATCTTGCCGCCTATCGCATGACGATGGACATTACTCTCACCAGCCCGGATGAGTCGGGGGAGGACGTGACGCAGAGAATAACGGCCAATATTCTCCGTACCGCTGATCCCAATGCCACCAGCATGAACATGCAGTTTGAAGGTATGGAAGGCGTTGAGGAGTTTGGGGAAACAACGTTTATCCAAACGGAGGAAGCCAGTTACATGATCATTCCCGGCATGGGCTGCATCAGCGCCGGTGAAGGGGAAATGGCCGAAAACCCGTTTGCCGATCTGACAGACACCAGCGCCTTCCTGGAAGAAGTGGGCAATGCTGAATTTGTGGGCGAGGAAACCATCAATGGTGTAAAAACCCTGCATTACACCTTTGACCAGACTGCTTTTATGCAGGAAGATACCGATGTTAAGTGGGCTGAAGGCCACGTTTATATTGCCAAAGATGGCGGTTACATAGTTCGCTTTGTCATGGATGGTGAAGGCGATCTGGGCATGGCGATTGCCGGTGAGGATCAGCCGGGCACAATACACTTGGAATTAAATATCGAGCCGATTGACGAGCCGGTAACGGTAGAAATTCCGGCCGAATGTGAGGGAGGGGCAACAGAGTCAGAGTACCCGGTGCTGGAAGATGCAGCCCAATTCACCATGTTTGGCGGCATTGTTTCTTACGTGACCCAGACGCCTTTTGCCGATATTTTATCATTCTATGACAGCGAGTTGTCCGCTGAGGGCTGGGTGAAAGATGAGGCCGGTTCTTTTGTCGTGGAAAACTCTTCAGCTATCGTGTCTTACACGAAAGAGGGGCAGACATTAAATATCACTATCGGTACAGATGATAACGGGCAGACGTTCTCGATTGTGATTTTTGCGGATGAGTAAATAGAGCTTGGGCGGTGCATTTATTTTCCCGGAAACGCCACAGTTTCCGGGAAAATAAATGCGCTTACGGCCCAACAATAACTTCGGGGGAAAAGAGACTGACACGGCCGTTACCATCCACCGCAGCCATACTCACCGCATACGCCACCCCCGCATCAAAGCCGCTCAAGGAGACATTTCCTGCCTGTTCCCGGTTGACAAAACGTAAAGGCGGCATTGTATCCGAGTCAACGGGGCGGAAGGCGATGGCGTAACCGGCTGCCAGCCGGTCTGGCGCCCAGGTGATGAGGTAAGTGCCCGGATCGGCGGCCGGGGAGACGTTGGGCGTTGGCGGTGGGGGTGGGGCGCCGGCAATGTTCCCGGTGACAGCTACCACTAACTGCGTGACCTGGCGCAGATAATTGTAATCAATTTTGTCCCAGGTATCGCCGCTGTTGTGCTGATCATTCGGGGCTTCTTCAGACTCAGTGAGGCGTACGGCCATAATTCCTGCATCCTGAAAACTCATCTGATCGCCCCAACGGCCGTCACGGTCCCGCGCATCAACCCAGGTCAAAGGAAATTGGGGTACATACAGGCCATCCACCAACTCCATGTAGCGCACAAAATGGCGATGCGGGGAACTGGTGGGGCCAGGAGCAAACACCCGCACCGATTGGGGGATACCGGGCCGCCCGCCTATGATGTCTACGTTAATGTTTGCGTCAATTTGACGGCCGTTCAACAATTGCTCCGAGACAAAATGAGAACTGCCGTACCGGGCCTGTTCCTCGCCGGACGTGGCCATAAAAATAATCGTCTGGTTCCAGGTGCGGATGCTCATAATGCGGGCCAGTTCCAGCAGCAGAGCCATACCGGAACCATTGTCGTTGGCGCCAGGGGCGTGGCTGACGCCGTCGTTGGGGTTTAACGGCCGTGAATCATAATGCGCCGTAATGACCAAAACGCCGGGATGCGGCCCTGTACCGGGCAGGGTGGCCACGATATTTTGCTGATTGTACGTTACTCCGTTAAGAACGACGGGGAATTCGTCCAACTCTACCTGGAGACGGCCGTTGCCTACCCGAATAAACTCATTAAAAATCCAGCGCCGCGCCGCGCCAATCCCTTCTCCCTCCCTGTCCACCACGCTAAACGTACTGCGCGTAAAGAAATTCTCCAGCGTCTGCACGTATCCCGTCAACTGCTGCTGCGACACCTGATTGACCAGATTTAACACCTCCGAATCCACACCAATCGTCACGTTGCTGACCGGATCCGCCACCAATTCACGGGAAGATTCAGCGGCTAAGGGGGGGGCGGTAGGAATGGGGGTAGGGACAACTAACTGCTGGGGTCCTTTTAACAAAGAACAACCGGAAACAAAAAATATTAGGAATAAGAGAAGTGAAATTCTGCGGCGCAAGGATTGGTCAGCGTGATGCGTGACACGCCTGCACGCATCACGCATCACATATTATTTAATCAGACGGTGCATCAGCTTGCCGGATAGATTTTTTCCTGGCAGACGAAGTAAATTCTGAAATCAAGTCCAGAGGCAGGGGGAAGATAACGGTTGTGTTATGTTCCACGCCAATTTCTACCAGGGTAGACAGATAACGCAAGGTCATAGCGCCTGGTTCTTCACTCATAATAGCGGCGGCCTCCGCCAGTTTTTGTGATGCCTGGAAGTCACCCTCGGCGCTGATGATCTTGGCCCGGCGATCCCGTTCCGCTTCGGCCTGCCGCGCCATGGCCCGCACCATGGATTGGTTCAACTCCACGTCCTTGATTTCTACAATGGACACTTTGATGCCCCATGGTTCAGTTGCTTCATCAATGATGTGTTGCAAATTTTCGTTAATCTGCTCCCGGTCTTGCAGCAATTGATCCATCATGGATTGGCCGATAACGTTACGCAAACTGGTTTGGGCAATCATCCACGTGGCGCGCCGGAAATCTTCAATTTGCACCACAGCCGATACCGGATCAATTACCCGGAAATAAACGACAGCGTTAACTTTTACCGTGACGTTGTCGGCCGTAATGGCCTCCTGCGCCGGCACATCCAGCGTTACCGTACGCAAGTCTACCTTCACCATTTTGTCTACAAAGGGAACGAGGAAGAATAGACCTGGCCCCTTGGCCCCAATGATGCGTCCCAACCGGAAAATTACGCCGCGTTCGTACTCCGGCACAATGCGTACCGAAGCAAATATCAAAACAAGCAGCCCCACCGTAATAATACACAAAACAGGAACCAAGCCAGCTAATATCGAACTCATGTCAACTCCTTTTTGAGGGCGTATTGCGTATGGCGTTTAGAAATTGCTGATACGAAATACATTACATACTACCGGATATCTAAAAGCGTCTTATTCGCTATACGCGAAATTTGTGGAAAAAGTTGTGTAACAACCTGCGGCTATTATACCTGATGAAACAATCCTGTAAATCTTATAAGCTCTGTCTAAACCAGGGCGTCAACGCATGTAGGCCAGCAGCAGGATGATGGCCGTCAACAGGACGCCGCCGCCAATAAAAACCGGATTGCCGTCATAGAGGCCGAACAGAATCAGGCCCAGACCGATCAAACTCAAATATAGATTTTCTTTCAGGATGTCCCAGGGTTTGACCGTCGGTATGTTATAGCCCATTTCTTCTAGTTTGGCTCGCAGTTGGGACATGGCCGGTTCGGTCAGGGTGCTGCCGTCAGGGAATTGTAGGGTAGGCACACTTTCGTTGCCGTTGTTGATTTCCCGGACTTTGAGGCGAGAGGGCATGTCTTGGCTGATGTCCATGTAGAGGTAGTCGGCTTTGGCCCGTTTTAACATGCCCCGCACGGGGGCCAGCATGGAGCAGCCGGGACGGCCGTACAAAATAATCATGTTTCGTTTTTGCGCTTCAGCGATTTTGTCCATTTGAATTTAGTCTCTACCGTATTTGGCCCACGTTTCCAATTTTCAGTTCCGGGCCATGCGCATCTTGCAGGCCGCCAAAGATACCGGTGATGTGGCAGCAGTTGCCCCCGGCCATGAGGATCGCTTTGCCGGCGCGCCTGGCCCGGGCCACGGCCGTAGCCACTGCTCCGCCCAGCAAGCCCAGATTGTCCGTTTCCTCCGCCACTCGCTGCGCTTTCGGCAGTTCTGGTTCAATGATAGTGTAGGGGATGCGAGCACGGCCGTAAACCCCCGACGTTTCATAGGCGGCCAATGGCAGTAGTTCCCCAGCCACCCGGTCGGCGTTCAGGTAGTGGATGGCGATGATTTGTAGAGAAGATAATGGTTTTGTCATAGACGCCAACTAATGGTGAATTGTGAATGGTCAATTGTGAATTGTGAACGGGGGGTCTCATTCACAATTCACCGTTCACAATTCATAATTCACAATTCTTCAGCCTTGCGGTAAAAATATCAAAGAAACCCCAATAAAAGCTACTATTGTACCAGCAATACCCCGCGGACTTACAGGTTTTTTGTAAACGAAGAATTCTACGGGGATAAGCAGGATGGGCGGCAGAGCCATCAGCGTGGCGGCAATACCTAAGCGGGTAAACTGGATGGCAATAAGCGACAGCCAGATGCCCAGGAAAGGGCCAAAAAAGGAACCGGCAATCATGGCCGGGAACGCTTTACGGTTGCGCCACTGGCGGAAGGTGTACCGCACCTGTCGCCGCAAAATGGCAATGCCCCACATGATGATAACGGCGACTAAAATGCGGATCATGGTGGCGGAGATGGCCGGAAAATCGCCGACCAGACCGTAGCGGGCTGTCACCAGATTGGCGACCTGGCCGAAAGCGCCCAGCAGGCCGAAGAAGAGACCCAGTTTATAGTTTTTGTGCTGCACGGCCGTTAACCCCTGCTGCTTTTCCGTGACCACCCAGGCAACGCCGGAAACTGTCAGAACAACAGCGGCCATCTCCAACCCGGAAAACGTCTCGTCAAACAACAGCCAGCCAAACAACGCGCCAATGATGGGCACAGTAGACATAAGCAGCATGGACAGGCGCGGCCCAATCAGCACATACGCCTTAAAAAGGAAGGTGTCCCCCAGCACCAACCCCAGAATACTGGAAATTGCCAGCCAAAACCAGCGGAACGGTTCCGCGCCAAAGGGGAAAATCGTGCCTTGCAAGACCAGGTGGCTGATGGTGAGGAAGAGGAAGGCGAACAGCAGGCGGCTGCGGTTGACCACGGCCGAACCGGCAATCCGGCCGCTGTAACTGAAAAATATGGCCGTGAGTGACCAGCATACGGCCGTAGCCAGGGCAGCAATTTCGCCGATAAACATGAGGGTAGGGAGGTTGGAGATTGGGAGATTGGAGATTGCCTTAATTCCCAATCTCTAATCTCTAATCTCCAATCTCCAATTTCTGCCACACGCGCCGGTAGTGACGGCCGTCAATCAATTCCAGACTATTCCCGTCCGGGTCGCGGAAGTAGATGGAATGGGTTCCCTGCGGCCAATCCTGCTCGTGTTCAATGGGGACGCCGTGTTGCAGCAACCGGCCGCGCCAGGCACTCATCTGCTCCGGGGGGATGGCCAGCGCCACGTGCCCCGCGCCCCGCGCCCCGTGCGCCGGGATGACGCTTTCCCGCGTTTCCAGCGCGGCCAGATCAAACAGGATGAGCGTGGAATTTTGCCCCGTCTGTAAAAAGAGGGCATCGCTGAACTGGTAGCTGACCGGCAGGCCCAAGACTTCTGTGTAAAACTGTTTGGCCCGTTCCAGGTCGGACACGTACAAGGCGGCTTCGGCCACGCGCAGAATTTGCGTGTCGCCCAGTTTGGCTAACTCCGCCTCCTGCACGATGCGCACCCCGGCGCTAACGCCCAGCCGGTTAGCCCCCGCGGCCACCATCTTGCGGGCGTCGTCAAAGGAGCGGATGCCGCCGGACGCTTTGACGCCCATTGTCTGGCCGACGGTGTGGCGCATCAGGGCTACGTCTTCCACGGTGGCCCCGCCGCCGCTGAAGCCGGTGGAGGTTTTGACAAAATCCGCGCCGCATTCTTGGGCAATTTTGCAGACGCGCACTTTTTCTTCGTTGGTCAGGTAGCTGGTTTCGATGATCACTTTGCAGATAGCCCCACGCTGGTGGCAGGTTTCGGTTACGGCCGTAATCTGATCCCGCGTAAATTCATCCTCCCCGCTTTTGACGGCGCCGATGTTGATGACCATATCAATCTCATTGGCCCCGGAAACAATGGCGTTCTCCGTTTCGGCTACTTTTTGCTGCGTGGTGGTGGCCCCCAGGGGAAAACCGACGACGGCCGCTACCTTGACGCCGGAGCCGGCGACCAATTCGGCCGCATAACGCACGTGGGTAGGGTTGACACAAACGGCGGCAAACCGGTAGCGGACCGCTTCCCGGCACAGGCGGGCAATTTGCTCTTCGGTAGCGTCCGGTTTGAGCAGGGTGTGGTCAATGATGCCGGCAATAAGCGCCGGGTCTTCGTCTATCAACTGGATCAGTTGTTCGGTTGTGGCTTCGCTCACTTCTGTCATTTTGTACCTCGTGTTGCGTATTTCGTGTTGCGTAATGCGGGGGAATTATGCCGCGATACGGCCGTTTTGTCATGCGTGAGGCGTGGTACGCGAGGGAATCAGGGCTTGAGGTACGGGAGTTCGGAGAGCATTGCGTCTGCTCGTGCTGCTGGCAAGAGAACGGCCGTGCATTTGCCGCGCCGTTTAGCCGCCGCACACAGCTTCAAAATTGGAACTGGCAGCTAATTGTCGGTTCTCTTTTGTCAGGGAGTTTGCAAAGCCCGTAAAACTGCTTCCGGTTCTTTGGCCAGCACATTTAACAACACCAAAGCAGGCCCGCGCGGCTTTCTGTCCCCTCGCTCCCAATGGCGTAAAGTTCCCAGACTAATCCCAAAAACTGCGGCAAATTCCATTTGCGTCATGCCTGTTTTGGCGCGCATTGCTTTTATGTCTACAGGGGTAAATTCATGCACAACGGCTTTGACCGGTTTCCCCTGGGCAAATTCAATAGCTTCTGCCAATCCCTGCTGAATACTCTCAAACAGTTCACTCATCTCTTTCACCATAACTTTCGCGCAGAATCCGCGTTAATTTTGCCAATTCATTCCGTTCTGCCCGGCTTAAATTTGCTTTTTCGACATGGTTCATTTCAGGACGATTCTTCTTTACAGTTTATGGTAGGGGCGGGATGGCGCGGCGCGGCCCTGGGCAAACAAAACAACCTCATTC
>JALUPA010000642.1 GCA_027054335.1 Ardenticatenaceae bacterium | reverse complement strand
GCCGTTTGACCCTTTTAGCTTTGCTGGCCCTGACTGTTTTGGCAGTTGTTGTGGGGCGTTGGTCACGCACGGCCGTATATGCCCAGGCCGTCTCCGGGCAAGGCGCGGCGCAAATCACCGGCCCTGTTCAACTGGACGTCTCTATCACCCCGCCAACCGGTACACCCGGCGACACGTTGTTGCTGAACGTCCAGGCCACAAATTTATCGCAGGGCGTTTATATGCCGGATATTGTTTTGCGGCTGCCGCGCGGTTTGTCGCCCGATTCGCTGGCTTTCCCGGCAGGAGTGTCACTCAATTTACAGGATGACAGCCTGAACTGGCAGCCGGTGCTGGCGGCAGGCAGCAGCCAACAGTTTAGTCTGCCCCTGCGGGTGGAAACAGCTGATATGGCTGCGCCGGAAAAGATGGTCACGGCCGTCATCAAATACGATGATCTGGAACTTCAGGCCGACGCCGCGCTGTGGGTGGGCATTGCGCCGCAAATAAAAGCCCTTCTCAACCCGCCTCAGGTAGCCGTAGGCCAGCCCTTCCAACTGCAAGCAGAAACAGACGGTTCCGGCCCCATCAGCCAGACCTGGTATCTGGGCGACGGCCGTCGCCTGGACGTGAACAATCCCGTCGTCGTCTACTCTGCTCCCGGCATCTACGAGATTGAATTGAAAGCCGCCAACCCGCTAGGCAATGTGTCCCAAACCGGCAGTATTTCCGTTGTCCCCCATCCCGCTGCCCAATTCTTGCCGGACGACGACACGCCCGGCGTCGGTCAGCCCGTGACCTTCCTCAACCAGAGCGGCGGCCTGGCTCCGCTGTCTGTCACCTGGGATTTTGGCGATGGCTCTTTTTCCAGCGAACTAGCGCCGGTACACCAATACCAATCCCCCGGCGCGTACCAAATCCGCCTGACCGTGCAAAACCAATATGGCGCTTCTGAGGCGTTTGGTGCGGTGACTGTGGGCGTGCCGCCCGTAGCCGATCTGGTTGTGCCGGACAGCATTCCGGCCGGCGAGCAGTTGACGGCGCAGGGGTTTGGCGATGATACTGTGACCCGGTATGAATGGTATATGGGCGACGGCCGTAGCTATGAAGGGGAAACGATCAATCACGCCTACACCCGCACCGGCGACTTTTACGTCACCCTGGTAGCCATGAATGAGTTTGGCGGCACAGAAGTGGGGCGTTGGATTCGGGTGGAGCCGGGTATCCTGCGTGTGTATCTACCGCTGATTCTCAATAAATTGGGTGAGCTTCTGCCTGATGGTGCAGCTGCCCCGCCGGAACAATCCCTCCTGCCGGATTTGCCGGATGTGGCTCTGGATCAACCGTTTGTTTTGCAACCGATAACCTTGCCGCCCAACAGCACACCGCCAGAGCAGCTTTACATTTATATTAATGAAGCGCGGCAGCAATTTGGTTTGCTGCCGCTGAATAACGTGGCGGAACTGGCCGCCGCTGCCGCCCAACACGCTGCCGATATGGCTGCCTTTGGTTTCACCAGCCATACCGGTTCCGATGGCTCGACGCCGGCCGAGCGCTACATCCAAAACGGTTACGGTCAGGGCTATGCCGGCGAGGCCACTGCCTGGGGTTTTGAAGACCCCCGCGCGGCTGTGGAGTTTTGGGTCAACAGTCCGGCGCACCGGCGTATCATCCTCAACGAATTTGCCACAGACGTGGGTACCGGTTTTACGGCCAACGTAAATGCCCCCAACATCTGGTATTGGACGGCCGAATTTGGCAATCAATACGCCCAACCGCCAGTTCCTGTTTTGCGCGTCCACCAGCCAGCCTCCGGCTTGAGTGCGATGGTGACGAGTGCCGTAACGTATAGTTGGAATTGGCCCGCACCGCTGCCGCCAGGGCAGCAGTTTGTCATTTACCTGATTACCCCGGAAGGGGAGTATCCGGCGGCGACGGTGACGCAGCCATCGCTGGGCACGTTGTATTCGGTTCCATTAGCCGCCGTAGATTTCCATACGGGGCAACGGCCGTTACTGGTTATGCCGGGCGCGTATGAGTGGCAAGTCCGGTTGGAGCAGGGCGGCACGGTTCTGACTTCTGGCGAACTGCGCCCCATCACCTTTACCGCCGATCCGGAGAACCCCATCTATACCCCCACGCCGGAGGTGACAGCGACGGCCGTACCGGCCACGCCGACGCCTACCGTCACGCCTACGGGAATAACCATCTGGCCTACGGCTACCCCGCTGCCGCCTCAGCCTACCCAACCCCCGCCGCTGGTCACAGCCACGCCCAATCCTTGACAAGGTGACAGGGGTAGGGGTGACAGGGTGAATCTATGTGTGGCCGGGGGTGAGATATACCGCCAGCCATCAGCCATGAGTAACCACATGTATAAAACTCTGATTGATGTCAATACGTTAACGCAGCATCTGGACGATCCGAATTGGGTAATTGTAGACTGCCGCTTTGATTTGGCGGATACGGCCGTCGGCCGACAACAATATCAAACTGCCCACATCCCCGGTGCAGTATACGCCCATCTGGACAATGATTTAAGTAGTTCGCCGGTTATAGACCGAGGACGGCATCCTTTGCCCTCGCCGCAAACGTTAGCCATGCTGTTCAGCCGCCTGGGTATTGGCGAGATGACGCAGGTGGTAGTGTATGACAACAAAAACGGGGCAATTGCTGCCCGCCTGTGGTGGG
>JALUPA010000641.1 GCA_027054335.1 Ardenticatenaceae bacterium | reverse complement strand
GGGGGGGGCACGGCCGTCAATACCGACAAACCATTGGGCGGAAACAACCTGGGATTCTGTAAAATCCCCGATAGCAAACCGTAATCCGGTACCACCAGCAGCCGGAACACCATTCCGGCAATAATATCGGCAATAATCCAGGGGATAAACAGCAGCGTAATATACAACCCGGACAAACGGCCGCTGCGATTCAGCAGCAAGGCAATAAAAAACCCGGCAACCATAGTCAGACTGGTATAGCCGACCAAAAAAACAATCGTATGGCCGACACTCTCACCAAACAAGCTCATGCCAAAAAGGCGCACAAAATTCTCCAGGCCGACAAACGTCCAGCCCGCCGGTTCTCTTTCCTGCAAACTCAACCACACCGTATACAAGGCCGGATAAACCTGGATGACCAGAAGAACCAGAATAGTGGGTAAAATCAACCAAAAGGGCAGCAAGTCCCTGGGGCGGCCTCTTTTTGTCTGGCGGGGATTTTTATTTGGCATAAAAAACTCAAGAAATTATGTGACAGTCACCTCTCAGGTGACTGTCACATAATATTTGCATAAATCCTAATTATTCGCGTTGTATTCGTCCTGAGTTTGAGTCAGCACTTCGCCAATATCTGCATTGAGGTCTTCTTTGATGAGGGTGTAGATTGCCGACATGACCATCTTTTGTGCTTCGTTCGGTCGTTCCAGCGAACCGTACCAGGGCTTGCAGGCGCTCGCTTCTACCGCCGCGGCCGCCGCCTTATAGAAAGGCGTCTGGAAAAGTTCATCCGACCGGGTACTGTTCACCACCGGGAAACCACCGCCAGGGCCTTGCACCCAGGCTGCATTTTGTTCCGGCGACATGATCCAGTTAATATAATCATACGCGGCTTCCACGTTCTCTGCCCCGACGGGAATGGCAAACCCGGCCACGTCAATACCGCAGCCCGGTTCATTACCTGGCGCCGCCAGGAAGGGAGACAGATAGACGTCCCCGGCGGCAATAGCGTCGAGCATATCTTCCGAACTACCTTTATCATAAGCCGTGCCGTCGGGTGCAGTGAGCGGATTAACATAACGATAGCCAAACAAGCCTGTCGGGAAAGAACCGGCCGAGGCATCCTTGAATGCCTCTTCTTCCTGAAAACCACCGGCAAAAGCAATTTCCGGCACGTATTCATTTTCGACAATCGTCCGGATAAACTCAATTGCAGCCACATTTTCCGGCGTGTTGAGAAGCATGTTGCCTTGCCCGTCATCCAACTTACCGCCAAATGAAGACAACGTCGTCCAGATAAAGCGGGTCAAACCTTCACCTTCATAATCCGTCGAACCAAAGAAAGTGATGGCGTACAGACCTTCTTGTTTTAATTCTTCAGCGCGGGCCAAAAATTCTTCCGGTGTTTCCGGGTAACCATCCGGGTAACGGTCTTTCCACACATAGACAAGCTGCGGCCGTTCGGAAACCGGTATGCAGTATAGTTTACCATCCGGCCCTTTGCAGCCTTCTATCCCATTGGGATCAAGATCGTCCCACCATGATTGGGCTTTAGCCCACTCTGTTAAATCCTGTACCGTACCATTTTGGTAAAAGGAGATGATGTCCTGGCTGTTGCTGAGTTCAAAGATGTCAGGCACTTCGCCACCGGCCTGCACGGCCGCTACCAATTCCGTCGTCATCCGGTCAAATGCTTTGGGCTGGTTCACCCAGTTCCATTTCCCGGCAAATTCTTCGTTGAATTGGGGGATGGTATTACGCAGATATTCATTACCCACACGCTCATCGCTGGCCGGGTCTTCGTTCTTTTCATCATACTGATACCAAGTGACAAAATCCTTCACCTCGGCGGCAGCCTCTTCTTCGACGGGGGCAGCTTCTTCCACCGGGGCTGCTTCTTCGGCGGGCGCTGCCTCTTCTGCCGGGGCTGCTGTATCGCCGCCACCGCAAGCCGCTAAAGCAAACATCATGAGCAGACCAAACAAAAGGGCTAAACTTATCTTATTATTAAATTTCACTGTTCTTCTCCTTACTTAGGGCTAAGGATCCGGGTTTGAGGTTTTATGCCATGCCTTGATCCTACTTATTAAAATGTTATGTAATTGGGTCATCCGTCACATCGTCTTTATTTTATCTCATCACCTCCTATTTATCCTCAAACTCAAAAATCTTTGTGTCTCCGGGTCTCTATGGTAAAGCAACTCTTCTTTCAGGGACGTCATCATAAACGTTATTCAGTTAATGCACCACGCTGATAACTGAATATTGAAAATCGATTTGGTCATTTGCCACACAAAAGATATTTGGAGTACCCGCCGGAAGAAGAGTAAGTAAATCTGGAAACAAGCGTTTGCCGGTTTTAGGTGGGTTTGACTTAAACATTATCTCACTTCCTTGCCATATGAAGGATAGACAGGTGAGCCAGTCAGATGGTAGAAAGTTAGCATATACTTAAATATTCGTCAAGTAATACTGAATATAATTAACTTTTGCCTGACAGGTTAGCTATTTTAGCTTAAATTGGGGGCGGCTACGGCCGTTTCCCGCAAAAAACGCCATACCAACCCCATCGCCAGCAACGTACAAGCCACTCCAATCACAGAAACACCCACGGCATGATACCGTTCCCACAACATCGCCGGGAGCGGCGGCCCCAGAGCCGCCCCCACCCCGGCCCCCGCAAAAACCAAAGCCAGCAC
>JALUPA010000640.1 GCA_027054335.1 Ardenticatenaceae bacterium | reverse complement strand
CCGGACCAACCGGAGGAAGTCATCCCGGAGTTGGAGCGGGCTTTGCGGGTGGCGGAGGAGACGCACAACGAGGTGCGTCAATCTATCCTGAACATATGGCCCTCGCAGATGACGGCCGTGCGCTTTACCGAGGGTCTGCGTAAATATACCACAGACGTTTGCCAGGCTGGTGATTTGCAACTCCATTTTCAGGTTAACGGCGATTTTGAACAATTGTCGCCCCAGGCGCGCCGCTGCCTGTATCGTATTGCCCAGGAATCTTTGGCGAACGTGGCCCATCATGCCCACGCCACCCAAGTGGCCATCAGCCTGTACGTCCAGGCTGATCAGGCCAAAATGATGATTGAGGATGACGGCCGTGGCTTTGATCCTGACGAAGTACTGATGCGTGACTACAACCGGGAGCATTTCGGCCTGCGCGGCATCCAGGAACGGGCCAAAGTGTTGGGCGGCACGTGTGAAATTTCCAGTCAAAATGGCAGCGGTTCTTCTATAGTAATAGATATTCCGGTTTAGTTAGCTACCAGTATGAACAAAATCCGTATTTTAATTGCCGACGATCATGAGGTTATCCGCAAAGGGTTGGCTCTGGTGCTGCGCCAGGAGCCTGATTTTGAGATTGTGGGTGAAGCGGAAAATGGTGTGGAAACGGTAACTAAAGTGCGGCAGCTTGAGCCGGATTTGGTGCTGCTGGATTGGAAAATGCCCCGCATGGACGGTCTGGCTGCGGCCGTCGCCATCCGCCGGCAAACACCGGGCACACGTATTCTCGTGCTGTCTGGCGCGCCGGTGGAAGATGCCGTCCTGGACAATCTGGAAGGTGGTGTGGACGGATTTGTCCATAAAGCCATCAGCCCGGCCAATCTGGCCCTGGCTATTCGCGTAGTGGCTGGCGGGCAGCCTTACCTTAGCCCTGAAGTGACCAAAGCGCTGTTGACGCGGGCGCAGTCCGGCGCGTCACGTAATCCAGCTGTGCCTCTGTCCCCGCGTGAGTTGGACGTGCTGCGTTTAATGGCCACAGCGGCTACCTACCGCCAGATAGGGGAGCAGCTATCTATCAGTGAAGAGACAGTGCGCTCTCACGTCAAAAGTATCTTCGCCAAGTTGAAGCAGCCCAATCGCACCCAGGCCGTCATTGCCGGTTTACGCCTCGGCCTCATTTCCCTCGATTAGATATCCGATAATGTAACCCTTCGTAAGGCGATTTGCCAAATCGCCCTACAAAATTCCCCCGAAAGGGGGATGCCATAATCACCTGTGCAGGTGATGGTTTGCCAACAGTCTTGGGTTAAAATCTCTCCAGTAAAATTGTATTTTTTGTTACCAAAATCATAGGAGAAATGCCCATGAGTGATTCTGTCATCAAAGCCGACAAAGTCCTGGATTGCAGCGGGATGTTATGCCCGGTACCGGTCGTTAAAGCCAGTAAAGCAATTAAGGAGATTGAAGTCGGCCAGGTACTCAAGATGATTGCCACTGACCCTGGCGCGCCGCCGGACATGGCAGCCTGGACGAAAAATACCAGGCATGAAATGCTGGATTCGCATCAGGAAGGCGACAAGTATATATTCTTTTTCCGCCGCACACATTAAGCACCTTAATGTTGCGGCGGTTTTGTTTATCTATGGAGGTAAACAATGAGTGATGAAAACGGAAATGACAAACCCCCGAAGTTAGCCTTGATTGCCAGTAAGGGCACGCTGGATTGGGCTTATCCCCCCTTCATTTTAGCCAGCGCCGCCGCCGCTATGGGCTGGGATGTAACTATCTTTTTTACCTTTTATGGCCTGACGCTGCTCTTGCCTGATCTGGATGCTGAGGTTTCTCCTCTGGGTAATCCAGCCATGCCCATGAAGCTGCCCTTTGGTCCGGATGGATTACAGAGCAGAGATTTGAAGATTCCTACTATTTTGCAATCACTTCCCGGATTTAGCGCTGCCGCCACCGGCATGATGAAGAAAACGTTTGCCAATAAGGGTGTGGCTACCGTGGGCGAACTGCGGGAAATGTGCGCCGATCTGGGCGTGGAAATGATTGGCTGCCAGATGACGATGGATGTGTTTGGTTTTGAACGGGATGATTTTATTGAGGAATGCACGGTAGGCGGGGCGGCGGTATTCCTGGATTTTGCCAAAGATGCGGATGTTTCTTTGTTTGTTTAGTGAGGCGGCGGTAATTGAGTAATTACGTAATTACCCAGTTACCAAATTACGAGGCTTTCTGTGAGCGATTTTGACGACTTTGATGAGTACGAACACAAGATATTGTATGTGCAGACGCACGGCCGTGACACACCGGAACGCAGCGCCACCCCTTTTTTCCTGGCTACGGCCGGGGCGGCGATGGATAACGAGGTCGCCATTTATTTTACGATGAATGGTCCGCAGCTTTTGGCTAAAGGCGCGCCGGAAGAGATTGTGGTGCCCAAAGCGGGCGGCGGCGGCAAAGAATTGCGCTTCTTCATTGATCAGGCGCTGGATATGGGTGTGCGTTTGCTGGTTTGCCAGCCCTCGCTTGATCTGCATGGCTTTACTATGGATGACATGATCGAAGGCGTGGAAATGATTGGCGGGGCGGCGTTTAACGGTATGGCCATTGAGGCGGACGCGGTTATCTCGTTTTAGGTTGTGACGGATTGGGTTGTTGTTCGGAACTGTGTGCTGCCGCGCGATTTGTATTATCTGGTGGAACGGCATATCTGGGTACGGCCGTATCCAGACAACACCGTCACTCTGGGCTTTACCGACGTGGCCCAAACCACCGCCGGGGGCATGTTGACCGTCAGCTACCGGCCTGTGGGTAAATTTTACCCGCACAACAAGGTAGTGGCCCTGGTGGAAAGCGGCAAATGGCTGGGCGCCTTACGCACACCCGTCGCCGGGACGCTGCTGGAGGTAAACGAACTTTTACCGCAAGACGCCGGTCTCATTAACCGCAGTCCCTACGGCAAAGGCTGGATTGTGCGGTTGGAAGCGACTGATTTAGAAGCTGATTTAGCGGAGTTGGTGACGGGAGATACGGCCGTAACCGCCTACGAAACATTCATGGCCCAAAACAACCTGGACGACTGCGTACACTGCGAAGGCTACGAATTACCGGAGGATGGTGGGTAGTGGATGGTGGCTAGTGGTTGGTTACCAGCCACCAACAACCAACAACCAGCAACCAGCATGATTCCCATCCGCGTATTTACCCACCCCACCTGCGCCACCTGCCCCCAGGCCATCCGCCTGGCGCAGGAACTGGCGGAAGAACGGCCCGATGTAACCCTGCGCATCATCAGCCTGGGCAGCGCCAAAGGCCGGGAAATCGCTAAAGCAGAACAGATACTAACCGTCCCCACCGTCTTCGTCGGCGAGCGCCGCTTTACCGGCGTGCCCCGGCGGGATGAATTGGTAGCCGCCATTGAACAGTGTTCAGTGAATAGTGGCCAGTATTCAGTAGAGTAATTACTGCAAACCGAACACTGAAAACTGAACACTGAACACTGAACACTGAACACTAAAACGGAGGTGCAACTTGGCAGAATGGACACTGGGAAAAGTAACTAACAAATACCCGGATGTGCCGTATGAGGAAAAAGAGCGGCTTTTTCTGGAAACGAAGGCCGATCCGCGGTATCCGGAATATCTTTATGGCTGTTACGAGTGCGGCATTTGCGTGTCCGCCTGCCCCTCGGCCCGGTTTTACGATTACAGCCCGCGCGTGATTGCCCAGGCGATGGCGCGGGAGGACGTGGAACGTTTTTACGAGATTATGGTGGAAGACATCTGGAACTGCGCCCAATGCTTCTCCTGCGTGCGCTGCCCGCGCCAGAACAATCCCGGCGGGCTGGTAACGGTCATTCGGGAAATGGCGGTACGCAACGGATTGCAGGAAGCCAGAGACGTGCTGCAAGGATACACCCGCGTCATTTACAAGGTGATGTTGAAAGGCAATCAGGTTTCGCCTGACATGCTTCAGCCGGATTTCTTCCCCGATTGGGGGCCGTGGGTATCCAGTTTTAAGGGCAACATGCAGGCGTGGCGGCAGGCTATCCCCGTAGATACCTTGCGCGGCGTGACGGACGCCGCCTGGCGCACGGACGACAGCACCTTGCGCGAACTGTACACTATTTGGTTTGAGACAGGCAACATAGACATCATCGAGGAGGTTGACGAAGGTTTGTATGACCTCCTGGTGGATGTCATGGAAGAGGAACTGGAGGAATGGGAATGAGCGCGACAAGTTTTATTCCGGTAGATAACATTTTGCAAAAGAAGATGCAGCCTGTACGTCGCGATCCGGCCAAAGCGCCCACGCACGACATCCGGGAAGAGTTGTTTGAGCTGGAGGCGAAGGGGGAATTGATTGTGCAACGGGTGCCGGAACCGTATGTGGAAGTGCAGACGAAGTTCGGCCGTACCAAAAAAATCCCTATTGGCCACACCTGGCATCACAAATCCTGCGGCCAGTGCGGTCACATTCCGGGATACACCGCCTCCATTTTTTGGCTGCACCGGCAGTTTGAAATTGATCACATTGACCCGACGGATCAGACTTCCTGCACCGGCTGGAATTATTACGCTTCCGGCACGTCCAATCCGGTGGCTCAGTTGGCTGTCATGTCCCGCAACTTTGCCGCCGCTCACGAGACGGGCTACTACCCCCTCATCCATTGCGGCACCAGTTTCGGCCATTACAAGGAATGCCGTGAGGAGATCGTCCATCACCCCGAATATCGGGCGGAAGTGCGTCGCGTGCTGGAGAAGCTGGGAAAACCGCTGGTGGTGCCGGAGGAAATTGTGCATTACAGCGAATGGGTCCACGCCATGCGCCATCACATTGCCGAAAGCCAGGTGGTGGATTTCAGCGGCATCAAGGCGACGGTGCATACGGCCTGCCATTACCACAAAATTGTGGCGGAAGACGCGATTTACGACCCGGAAATTTATGGCGGGCAACGCACGGCGACGGTGACCGCGACGCTGCAAGCGCTGGGTATTGAAACGCCTGATTATTCTACGTGGTTTGACTGCTGCGGTTTTGGTTTCCGGCATGTGCTGGTGCAGCGCGACTTTACTCGCTCTTTTGCCGTACAGCGCAAAATTCAGGTGATGAAGAAGGAAGTTGATCCCGATTTGGTCGTGACGCACGACACCGGTTGTGTAACCACGCTGGATAAGAGTCAGTTTTCGGCTAAGGCGCATAATTTCACAGTGGGCGTTCCCGTCCTTTCCGACGCACAAGTGGCGGCATTGGCGATGGGGGCGCATCCTTTTCGGGTAGTGCAGTTGCACTGGCACACCAGCGATTGGCGGCCGTTGATGGAGAAATTGGGTATTGACTGGGAAAAATACTGGGACGAATTCCAGGAAGATTTGGAGGCTATCCGCGCTGGCGAGATGGTGATGACTTGGGAACAGGCGGACCCGGTGGTGTTGGGAGTTTGAGCAGTGTGTAGTAAAGACTCACTGAAAACTGAACACTGAAAACTGAAACGGAGGAAGAAATGTCAGACAAGGTACTCATAATTGGCGCCGGGCCGGCCGGACTGGAAGCGGCGCGCACTGTAGCTGATCTGGGATATACGGCCGTCCTGGTGGAGAAGCGGGACCGTGTTGGCGGCACGCCGGACGAATCGCAGTACGCCAAGTTGACGCATCATTTCCGGGATTCGGAGGAGGCGATAGGCGAACTGGCAGCGGCGGCGCTGGATTCCGGGCAGGTGGAACTGCTGGCAAGCAGCCAAGTGGTAAAACTGGATGGCGAACCGGGCCGCTTTACGGCCGTTGTGCAAAATGGAGACGGCCGTAAAAATGTAGAAGCAGGCGCGGTCATCCTGGCAACCGGCTTCCAGCATTTTGATCCCGGCCGGGAAACGCAGTATTACAACTATTACACCTTCCCGGATGTGATTACCATTGCCGATTTGGAGGGGATGTTGAAGGCGCACAACGTGGTACGGCCGTCCAACGGCCAGCCGCCGGAGCGCGTTTGCTTTGTCCAGTGCGTTGGTTCCCGTGACCGGCAGATTGGCAATGAATTTTGCTCCAAAGTGTGCTGCGGCATCGCCAGCAAACAGGCCATTGAAGTGCGGCAATTGCTGCCGGACAGCCGCGTGATGATTTTCTACATTGATATGCGCATGTACGGCTATTGGGAAAATGACCTCTACTGGCCCGCCCAGGAAAAATATAACGTCAACTACGTCAAGGGGCTGATTAGCGAAGTGTTGCCTAAAGGCGACCGCCTGCTGGTGCGCGGCGAGGATACGACGATGGGCCGGCCGATGGAAGTGGAGATGGATTTAGTCGTCTTATCCGTAGGGATGGAACCGAGCAAGGGTACGCGGCTGATGGCTGACGTGTTGGGGCTGGAACAGAACAAGTACGGCTACGTTGCCGCCGGCGGCCCCACGGCGATTGATCCGGTAGCTACGTCACGCCCCGGTATTTTTGTCGTTGGCGCAGCTTCCGGCCCGGCCGATTTGGATGATACGTTTGCTACGGCCGGCCTGGCCGCAGCGCGGGCTGTGGCGACGGTTCGGAGAGCAGGCCAGTAGTTAGTATGCAGTGTTCAGTGTGCAGTATTCAGCACACTGAACACTGCACACTGAACACTAAAATCATGCCTTCAGCCGCATTTGTAAATCACGTACAGAAAGAAAAATCAGGCCCGGACGATCCGGAACTGCTGGAGACTTTGCAAGAGTCTCTGGAGCAGGTGGACGCCATGGATCTGATTATTGTGGCCGGGGAATTGACTGCCCGGCGGCATCGTTTTGCAGAATTGCTGGACGCGCCGGGAGAGTGGGGCGAGGCGGAATTGACCTGGATTACGCGGGCCGTGACGCCCTCGCGGAAGAAAGCCGGAATACTGAGGGAAGGATTGGCCGGGGTGGATACGGCCGTTCTCGTCCCCACGCTTTTGGATGAGAACCGTCCTCTGGCAGCCCGGTTTGGCTGGTTTGTCGAGCAGTTGGGCGATATAGACGTTCGTTTGCGTGTGGAACTGGCCGGGGGATTGCTGCACGCTGCTTCTCCCCGCGACCGCTGGCTCTGGACGCGCTGGATGTGGGATATGCGCACGCAGACGGGGGCGCTGGCCCTGTTGACAGGCAGCACGGTTAATTTGCAGGCGGATACGGTGGCGGAAAGTTACATGCGGGTGGGGTCGGTTACGGCCGTGGCCATGGGTTTCGCCGAAAAAACCGGCCTGCTGACGCCCGGCCTTACCGAAGACCCGCAGCGCAGCCCCTTTGCCTCTGACGTTTTTCTGGCCTGTGTCTACGGCATCTACCTTTACGGCATCACCAATTGGCGTCTCAGCCGGGAATACAACCGTCTGCTGCCTACTCTGCCGAATTTGATGCGTAAACTACTGGGATTGCCGAAAGTGGTTGGGAAATAGTGGCTGGTGGATAGTGGTTAGTGGTTAGCGGCTGGTACAAGCAACCAGCAACCAGCTACCAGCAACCAGCAACCAACAACAGGAGAAAACAATGGAACCTGGACTCGATAAAGTTGACGCCATTTATGAAAAAGAAACCGCCATTGTAGATGGTATAGACATTTCCGGCCCCTGGAACCGCATGTTTAAGGAGCGGGTGATTTGGGAATACACGCCGGAACTGATTGACAAGGTGGCCGATTTGCCCGGCGGCGAATCGTTTGCCTGGTGTTACCAGTGCGCCTTGTGCGTGCCCGTCTGCCCGGTGGACATGGTGGGGAACTATGGGCCGCGCAAATTATACCGCATGGCGCAAACCGGGAACGATTTGCAGGAATCGCCGGAATTGTGGCTTTGCACCACCTGTGCTAACTGCCTGCGCGTCTGCAAAAAAGAAGTGAACATGGTTCACATCATGCCGGCCGTGCGCGAACAGGCTGTTTTAGAGGGCAACGTTCCCGAAGAGCTGCAAAAGGCATTCGAGGATACCGCCAAATTTGGCAATCCGTTGGGCCAGGGGCAGCGCAAACGGGCTGCCTGGACGAAAAAATCGGACGTGCCCGTGCCTATCCTGAAAAAACACAAGGAACCGGTGGACATTTTGTGGTACGTGGGTTCTTATCCTTCCTACCACCCGCGCGGCATTGATGCGGCGCTGGCGGCCGCTCGTATCTTCAACGCCCTGGAGATTGATTTCGGTATTCTCGGCCCGGAAGAGAAGGATGACGGGGATACGCAGCGTCTGGCCGGTGAGCGGGGTTTGTTTGAAATGATGGCCGAACACAACATCGCCATGTTTGAGAAGTATGAATGGAATACGCTGGTGGTGACTGGCCCCCATGAATTTAATGCTTTCAGCACAGAATATCCTAAACTGGGCTTTGATCGCCCTGTTCTGCATTATACCCAATTCCTGATGCAGCATTTGGACAAACTCAAGCCAATGCTCAAGCATGAAGTCAACGCCAAAGTTACTTTCCACGATCCCTGCTATCTGGGCCGGCATCACGGCGAATATGACGCGCCCCGCGAGTTGCTGCGGGCTATTCCC
>JALUPA010000639.1 GCA_027054335.1 Ardenticatenaceae bacterium | reverse complement strand
TCGGAGGGAATCTCGTTGAGCGGAGGGTACTCAATCTTTCAGAGATTCATTTGAAGATATTACGACTATTTGAGGTAGATGTGGGAAAATGCTATCTCATCAAAATTTAGGTGCGGAATGTGGGTTAAAGAAAAAGGAGAATTTTCAGTATGGAAACAAATGAAAAGAAATATCTGACCAAGTTGTTGATGCCTATGCTGTTGCTGCTGCTGATCTTGGCCGCGTGCAGCAAAGAAGAACCGACGCCGACGCCGCTGCCGCCAACAGCAGAACCCGTTGCTGTGGAACCTACGGCCGTGCCCGAAACGACCGAACCGGCTGCTGAAGCGCCGGAAATCAGCCAGCCGATTTATCGCTGGGGCGAAGCCGTAGATCGCCTCTGGGTATTGGTGGGTTATGGCGATGCTGCCAACCCGACCGTGGTGGAAGAAGGCGCGAAAATTACAGCTATCTTCAGCAGCGTCGAACCCACCGTTAGCGGTTCCGGCGGCTGTAATAACTATTTCGCCAACTATACCTCCACCGACGACGGCAGCCTGACCATTGCCGGCCCCATCGGCTCTACGATGATGGCCTGCGAAACCGGCGGGGAACAGGAAGCCGCTTACTTTAGCGCCCTGGAGTCCGTTACCAACTGGGCCATTAATGAAGAGGGGCGGCTGGAATTGACTTACGACAGCGGCCAGCCCTACGAGGAAAAGCTGGTCTTTGTCCCCGGCGAAGTGCCGCTCACCGGCGTCACCTGGCGGCTTGTTTCTTATGGCAGCCCGGATGATTTGCTGGATGTAGCAGAAGGGACGACGGTTACGGCCGTATTCACCCCCGAAACCGACGCCAGCGGCACAGTGGCCGGTAACGCCACCTGCAACCAGTACACCACCAGCTACACCCTTGATGGCAATAACATCAGCTTCGGCCCTGTTGCCGGCACCCTGATGGCTTGCTCCGTTGGCGCAGATCAGGAAGCGGCCTATCTGGCTGCGCTCGGTTCTGCCCAAACTTACGAAATCTTCGGCGCTAACATGCAAATTACCTATGATGGCGGCGTTCTGAACTTCACCTCCCAGAACTTGCCGCTGGAAAACGTGTTGTGGCAGGCCATCATGGTTGCCGGACAGCCTGTGCTGGAAGGCGTGGAAATCACCGCCCTCTTTGAGCCGGGAGAGACCGCTGGCGAGGGTACAGTGGGCGGCAGCGCCGGTTGCAACAGCTACAATACCAGCTACACCTTTGCTGACGGCCGTCTTACCGTCAACAGCCCCATGGCCATGACGCAGGCCCTGTGCCCGGACGAAGCCTTGAACCAGTTAGAGCAAAGCTACGTGACCACACTGCAAACAGCCGAAAGCTACGAAATCTTCGGCGACCAACTGCTCGTTCAGGGGCCTGACGGTGACATTCAATTTGCCGCCAACCGGCAGCCATTGGAAGGCACGCTTTGGACGTTGGTCTCGTTGGGCAACGTGAACGATCCGCAGCCTCCGGTAGAAGGCAGTAACTTCACCGCCCAATTCAACCGCCTGCCCGACTTGCCCTCCGGCGCCGTGGTCGGGGGAACGGGTTGTAATGAGTACAACGCTACCTTTACCGCCAACCTGAACGAAATCAAGATCAACCTACCGTCCCAGACGAACAACGAAGATTGTCCCTGGGGCAATAACTTTGAGGTGGAACAGCAGTTTTTCCTGGGTCTGAATGCGGCAACCAGCTACCGCATTTTGGGCAATAATTTGCAAATCTTTTCCGGTGAAGGGGAAAACGCGCAAGTCCTGAACTTTGTGGCGACGCCGCCCCCGGTTGCGGAAGAAGCGCTCGATCTGACGCCGCTGCAAGGTACTTTCTGGTATCTCTCGGCCATTGGTGACAACAGTATCATTCCCGGCACGGAAATTACGGCCGGATTTGCGATTGATGAAGGCGGCACGACGGGAACCATCAATGGCTCCGGTGGCTGCAACGGCTACAATGCGGCCATTGGGGAAAACTTTGCCGTTGGCCCCATCCAGACGACCAGTAAAGCGTGTGATACGGCCGTGATGGAACAGGAAGGCGGTTACTTTGACTGGTTGAGCAAGGCTTATAGTTATGACCGCGCCGGCGACCAACTGCTCATCTCTACGGCTAACGGCGTCCTGACCTTTAACAGCACGCCAATTCTGGATCAAGCCCACTTGCTGCAAAACGTCACCTGGTATCTCCTTTCTTACGAGACGCTCAACGCTATTCCCGGCAGTAACCCGACCGCCTTCTTTGCCCCGGATGGCAGTACGCTCAGTGGCAATACCGGCTGTAATGATTACACCGGCGCGTACAAAACAGAACAGGGCAACAAGCTGACGATGAGCGGCTTTAACTCGACGAGGGCAGCCTGTGCCAGTAATGAACTGACGCAGCAGGGGGAAACGTTCCTGCGCCTGATGCCGGCGGCCGTCAGCTATTCGGTGAATGGCACGTCTTTGCAGATTTTGACGGTGGATGGCGGCACGATGAACTTCTCTTCGATTGCGCCGCAAGCGCCCAAAGGGCCAACGGCCGTTATCGTCAGTGAAGATTTGGCGGAAACAGGTCAACCCCTTACCTTCGACGGCTCACAATCTACGGCTGGCGACACGCCTATTGTTCGTTATGACTGGGAGATGGGGGACGGTGCGTTCCTGTCCGGGGCGACTGTGCCGTACACTTACAATACGGCCGGCAGCTACACGGTCAAATTGACCGTGACCGATCAGGCCGGGAAGACCAATGCCACAACAAAGACCGTGCAGATTACGCCGGTTGTGGAAGTGGTGCCGCCTACGGCCGTTATCGAAGGCCCGGCCATGGCTTTTGTGGGTGAATCAGTCACCTTTAGCGCCGCTAACTCCCAGCAGGGCACGGCGGCCATTACCAGCTACCAATGGCAGTCCGGTGATGGCAACAATATCGGGCCGGGTTCGGACAGCAGCTTCACTACCATCTACACCCAGCCGGGCACGTATTACCTGTCCGTGACTGTGGCTGATGCGGGCGGTCTGAGTGACAGCGCCAGCATGGCCATTACCATCAACGCGACGCTGGAAGGGACTGGCTGGCTGCTAAACGGGACGGAATTCGGCTCTATCACGCTGACTTTTGCTAACGGGACGCTGTCCGGGTTTGGCGGCTGTAATAGTTACAACGCCAGCTACACCACTACGTTAGCCGCGGGTAATACAAACAACATCACCATCGGCCCGATCACGGCATCTGGCGCGATCTGTACACCGGAACTGGCTGCGCAGGAAGAAGAATATCTGGCGGATTTGCAGACGGCCAGCAGCTACACCATCAATGGCACGGCGCTGACGTTGACGACGGCCAACGGCCCGCTGAACTTTAGCGCGGGTGCGCCTACGCCGTATGCGGCTCCGGCAGTTGCTCCGTAATTGTTCTGACTCAGTAGTTTATGTGTAATCAAGTTCCCGGCATTTTGCAAATGCCGGGAACTTTTTGTTGTGGGCTGGAAAAACGGCCGTTTCCCCCAACTTATGCTATAATGCTCCCGGATTTTGTATCTGCGCAATGGGAACTTGATGGAAATAAACAGCCTGATTCAGACCAAGCTACAGCCCCCGTCACTCAGCCCCGACATTCTACCGCGCCCCCAGTTGATTGAACGACTCAATGACGGCCGTTACCGCAAACTAACCCTCATCTCTGCCCCGCCGGCTACGGCAAATCCGTTCTCGCAGGCATTTGGGCAGAAGAGTGCGCTTGCCCCGTTGCCTGGCTCTCGCTCGACAAAAACGATAACGATCCAATCATTTTCCTCAGCTACTTCGTCGCTGCGGTGCAAACCCTCTATCCAGAGGCTTGCCCAAAGAGTGAAGCATTGTTAAATGCGCACCAGAGGCCGCCTTTGGATTATTTAACGACGACGCTGATCAACGAAACGGCCGTGTTGCCCCAATCTTTCGTCATTGCCCTGGATGATTATCATCTCATCACCGAACCAGCCATCCACAACCTGGTTTCCGCGTTGGTGCAATACGGGTCCGAACAAGTGCACCTGATGATCATCACCCGGCAAGACCCGCTGCTTGGTTTACCCACCTTACGGGCTAATAATCAAGTAACTGAAATTCGCATGGATGGTTTGTGTTTTACGCAGCAGGAAGTCCAGCGTTTTCTGAAAAACGGTTTGGGTGAGCGATGTAATGAAAATAACAGCATTATGTCTACTTGCATTACCAAAGGAGCATCAAATGGCCGAATTTGGTATAGGTATATCTGTTTATGTCAATTTTCTGTCGTGAAATACCTATGATTGGTTTTCATTCACCGCAATTCTTTTCAGTTGTTGCTTTTATTTTTTGCGATTTTTCACGAAATTGTTTCTGATTGTGCAAAACTTACGTTAAACGTAAGGCAGGGGAGAAAAATGCGAACAAAGACCTTGATCACGATGCTGGTGATTTTGATTTTATTGGCAGCTTGCGGCCAGTTTGATGATGCGTCACCGCCAGTTCCGCCGGAAGAAACGGCCGTACCCGAAGCAGAAGCCCCCTTACTCACCTGGGAACAACTAAAAAACGCTACGTATACACTGCCAATGGAGATGGGCGGGCTGGAAGACGGCCGTATCCCTCTGGAAAACGGCGAATTTTCTGTGGCTGCCGCTCCCGGCAGCGCCAGCATGAACCGCTTCTTGCTCTATCCCGGCGTTGCTTATGGCGATCTGGATGGGGACGGCCGTGAAGACGCCCTGGTTATTCTCATCAACAATTCGGCCGGCAGCGGCAACTTTTATTACCTGATTCCGGTGCGTAACAGCGACGGGCAGCCGCAGCCTCTCACGGCCGCCTTCATCGGCGACCGCGTGATTATCGAACAACTACGGGTGGCGGACGGCCAGGCGCAGCTTCTGTTTCGTACCTATCGCCCAGACGAGCCGTTTGGGTCTACGCCCACGCTGCAGGTGAACCGCCGCTATGTTGTGCAGGGAGATGCGTTAGAGCTGCTGTCTGAAGAAACGCTTAACGCCAATGAACTGGTAAACGATACAGAAACAGAACCGGTCATCCCTATTGAACTGCCGGAAGCGGGCGGCGCAGCCAGCTATACTGGACAAACCGGCCCCTTTGCCCTGGACAGATACACCGTTTTTCTGACGGCCGGGCAAGAGGTGAGCATCAATCTCACGGCGGCGCATCAAGACGCTTTCCTTTCCATCTTTGGCCTGGAGACAGGCGACGTGCTGTTGAGTGTGCGGGAAGAGCAGGCGTCGTGGCAGGGCGCAGCGCCTGAAACGCAGCGTTATGCCGTCAATGTGTTTGCTGTGGGTGCGGAAACGGAGTATACGTTGACCATTGAAGCGGGGGAAAATTCGGATACGGCCGTGCCGCCCCCGCCGCCAGTCAAACCAGAAGGGGTGGGCAACGCCGTTTACCTGACGTTTGACGATGGCCCGCTGTCGCCCTACACCGGCCAGATTCTGGATTTGCTGGCCCAATACAACGCTCGCGCCACCTTTTTCATCATCGGCGTCAACGCTCAGGCTTCCCCCGAACTGCTGCAAGCGATAGAACAGGGCGGGCACACCCTGGCTAACCACACCTGGAACCACGAATCGTTGGCGGGCATGAGTCAGGCGGAATTTAATCAGGTGGTGCAGCAGGCCGAACAAGCCATTGGTCCGGCAGCCGTGCCCTGTTTGCGTCCGCCATACGGTGCCACCGACGCCTTCACCCGCGCATACGCCGCCGAATTGGGCTACGAAATTGTCATGTGGAATATTGACACACTGGATTGGAGCCAGCCCGGCGTGGAAGCGATTGCGGCTTCAGTTAGAGACAATGTTTACCCCGGCGCGATTGTCCTTATGCACGATGGCGGCGGCAACCGCACCCAAACTGTGGCGGCGTTGGAAACGATCCTGCGCGATCTCAGCAGTCAGGGGTACGTATTGGAGGCGCTTTGCCAGTAGCGGGGTTAATGATAGCGGCCCAAAAGCGGGATAGTTCAAATTGTTCTTGGCAATTTGTAGGACGATTTTGCAAATCGTCCAGAGAGCGATTTACAAAATCGCTCTACAAAGGGTCAGGCTGATTTTTCGGGTTGCTGAACCATCCCCTAAAACGTTTGCGAAAAAGGTGAAAAGAGGAAATGAAATGCGAATAAAAACTATTATAATGATGTTGTCGCTGTTTGTTGTATTGGCAGCTTGCACCCAGATTGAGGCTGCGCCTACGGCCGTATCGCCAGAGGAAACGGCCGTTTCCCCCACAGAACCAGCCGTCGCTGTTCCCCAAAAAACCTACACCGCCTTCCAACTCCGCACCGCCCTTGATCCCCTTTCCGAACTGAATGCCGCTGACGAATCACAATCCTTCACCGTCGAACTGGTAGATGGCGACGGCAACCGCGCCCAACTGACAACTGAACCCATCCCCTTCCCCGTTGGCAAGGAGGTAGAAAACAACTTTCTTGAGGGCGGCCGGTTTAGCAGCCATATTGTTTTGCGTGTGCTTCGCTTGCCGTTGGCGGAGTTTACGGCCGTTAACCTTTCAAACATCACCGAAATCGCCCTCATCTTTGATCAAACCCCCAATGGAGACTTATTCACCGCCGATTTAGAGTTTCTCAAAAGCGGGGCAGAGTGACCTCAGATTGGTTTAATCTTCAAGATTGAACCAATCTTAACCTAAACCAAAGGAGAAAAATCCATGACTGAAATTTTGCAAATATTGGCAACATTAGCCCTGCTCGTCTTTGTTATCGGCAGTATGGCCAGCATGGGGTTGAGTCTCAAGATCAGCCAGATCGTCGCCCCGCTCAAGAACGTCAAGCTGGTGCTGCTGGCGCTGCTCGTCAACTTTGTGCTGGTTCCCATTCTCGCCTATCTCATCACCGCGCTGCTGCCGCTTGATGAATCGTTACGCATCGGCCTGATCTTGTTGTCTACGGCCGCCGGCGCGCCCTTCCTGCCCAAACTGGCCGAAGTCGCCAAAGGGGATGTCGCCTTTTCTGTGGGGTTGATGGTGCTGTTGATGATCGTCACCATCATCTACCTGCCCATCGTCCTGCCCCTGCTGCTGGGTGATGTTGAAGTTAGCCCGTGGGACATCGCCCAATCGTTGATTGTGATGATGTTGATTCCGCTGGCGATTGGCTTGTTTATAAACGGCCGTTACGAAGAAACCGCCGCCAAAATCCAACCCACCTTCGGCCAGGCTTCCAACATCGCCATCCTCGTCCTCACCGTGTTGGGATTGGTTCTCAACTTCAAAGACATGATTAGGCTGGTCGGGTCGTGGGGCATTCTGGCGGGGATTATTTTTATTGTGCTGGCGGCCGTCATCGGCTACTTCCTCGGCGGTTCAGACAGCGGCATTAAAAGCGTGATGGGGCTGGGGAGCGGGCAGCGCAATATCTCGGCCGCCTTGGTCGTCGCCGGGCAGAACTTCGGCCTGGACGTCATTACCTACCTGATGGTCATTTCCGTCATCGGTTTGGTGATTCTGATGCCCTTGGCCGGGGAATTGGGCAAGCGGCGGGGTAGGGCGGCTGCCGCATAGAATTCAATTTAACAATGGGTGCATTTCAAATGAGTTGGAGGAGTTGGCATTCTCAAATGCCAACCCGGTCGCATTTGAGAATGCGACCTCCTCAATGTTCAACTGAAATGAAATACACCCTTTGACAGAAGGAGACAATCATGAACAAAATATCACTGGAAGAAGTCCGGCAAATTGGCAAATTGCAGAAGAAGCGTATATCTTCGCCTATCCTATGATGGATCATTATAAAATGCTGTTTGCCCAGGCCGTTTACACACAGTCGCCGGCCTATGAAGCGCCATTTAATCAACTTGTACACAAATCAGTCTTGCTCGGCCCGGAATACACAACGATTGTCCGTCCCAATAACGATACTTTTTACTCTGTTGCCTGGCTCGACCTGCGGGCCGAACCGATGATCATTCAGGTTCCAGCCATTGAGGACGGCCGTTACTACTCCTTCCAATTAATTGACCTGTACACCCATAACTTTGCCTACATCGGCACGCGGGCTACAGGATTTGATGCAGGGACATTCATGATAGCCGCCGCGGATTGGCAAGGCGAGACGCCAGAAAATGTGAACAAAGTCTTCCGCACCGGCAGCAACTTCGTGGTGGCGTTGGGCAGAACGCAGGTCTATGGTCCCGATGATGTGGGGGCGGCCGTTGCCGTACAAAAGCAATTCGCGGCCATGCCGCTCAGTCAGTTCACGGGCAAGCCTGCGCCGGCGCCTGCAAAACAGCTCAACTTCCCCATATGGAATCCCCAGCAGGTCAAATCCGCCGGCTTCATCACGTATTTCAACTTTCTTTTGGGTCAGATCAAACCAAATCCCAGCGAATCTGCGTTACTGGCGCGGTATCTTCTCAATAAATCGCGGTAGACAAAATTCAAATGAAACTCTATCGCAATGTTGAGGAAAATCTAACAAACGGCGACTATCCTCAGTAACACAAATCCATCTTTTAAAAACAGAGAGTAAAA
>JALUPA010000638.1 GCA_027054335.1 Ardenticatenaceae bacterium | reverse complement strand
TGGCGGAGAAGGTGTACCAGGCGTCCGCAGGCAAGGCCGGGCGGTAGCCAAAGTCGTCGGCAGCGGGGTCGCCAGGATCGTAAACGACAACTTCCAATTCAGCCGGCAGCACATCGGCCAGTGAGAGGGGAGCGTTAACGGGAAAATGGGCTACGTCGGGGTTGACGTAGCGCAGTTCGTAATCAATGACTTCTTCGGGGAAGTAGTCGCCGCTGCCGGTTTTTTCGGGGCGGGGGATGGAGCGTTGCTCAATGATGGTGACGTTGGCGCACGCCTGGTTGGTGTATGAGTCGTAGGCGCTTGTGCTAAAATTGTAAGCCTGTAAACCGACGTCGGCGCAGTTTTGCAGGGTCGTGCCGGGCGCCAGGGCCGGGTCCAGGGTGGCGGTGAATCCGGCCGTGCCGGGAGCGGCGCCTACGGGAATGTCGCCGAAGTCCCAGTATAGCGCGGTAACGTAGTCGCCGGAAGCGAGTTCAATGTCGTTGGGGTCGGCCGTGGTTGTGGTGGTAACGGGAATGGTCGTTCCGGCCGTGTAGCTGTTGCCGGGGAACGGAACCCAAACGCCGGGATTGTTGTTGGTCTGGTAATACCCATCGGCCGGGCTGGCGGATGGGCCAATATTAATGGAAGTGACAGTATGGCTGACCGGCACGGTATCGGTCAGGATGACGTTGGTGAGGGTGACGGTGCCGGTGTTGTCAATGGACATATTGTAGGTCACGGGGCCGCCGGCCAGTTCTTCGGTGGGGCGGCCGGTGTAGGAGGAGGGGCTGCTGGAGGTTTTGCTCAGGCTGGAGGCGTAGCTAGGCTGGCGCAAGGTCAGGTCAACTGAACCGGGCAGGACCACAGAGGGAGAGCCGTCTTCGGGGTCGCCGGTAACGACGATGTTGTTGGTAACGGTGTTGCCCGCTACGGGGTCGTCAGCATTGCCAGGGATGCCATCGGAACCGGCCGGGTCAAAGCCTACGGTGACGCTGGTGCTGAAGCAGGCGCCGACGGTAATGGTCATTGGCCCCCAAACGACGGAGTGCGTGCCTGAATCGTAGACGCCGCCGTTGGCTGCGGAGATAAAGGAGGCTTCGGCGGGCAGGGTGTCGGTGATGATGGCGTTAAGCATGTTGACCCCGCCGATGTCGGTGGGGCCGCACACGTTGATGTCGTAAACGGTTTGGAAGGTTAAAGCAGGAGGCACGTCAATGACGCCGGCCTGGCTGGTGTTTTGATAGGATTTTTGGGCGGTCATCTGGAATGTGCCGGGCAGGGTTTCGGCGGTGATGACGTCGCTGGTGTCTGTGAGGGTAAGGGTAGGGCTGATAACGGCGCTGATGTCGGCGCTATTATCGGCGGTAACGCTGCCCAGCGTGCCGGGCGTAAAGCGAACGCGAAAAACAATCAACCCGGTATCGCCGGCATTCAAACCATCCTGACCAAGGCCGATGCCATTGGGAAAAGTGACAGTCACCCGGTGTAAAACGGGATCATAATTCATGGAGGTGCCGGGAGCGGGCGCAAAGGAAACGAATTCCAGTTCGGGGGGCAGATCGTCTGTGATGGTGGCGTCGTTACAGTTGGCGCCGACTGTGATGAGGGCGCAGGTATATTTGATCTCGTAGTCGAAAACTTCACCTGATTGCACTTGCAGATACGTGCCGCCGCCGGAAAATGTTTTTTCCACGGTGACGCTGTCGCCGTCGGCTTGGGCGGCAGCGGGCAATAAATTGATGAAGGCGAAAGCGGCTGCCAAAAAGATGGCAAAAAGGGGCATCCAGGCAATGCCTAACCTTTTCAGGGCAACGGGCAACGGCCGTTTCCGCCACACGAACAGTAATCCAATCAAAAAAACAGTCAACAATAAAACGAACAATCCAACCGCTTCCAATAACATTACTAACTCCTGCTACTTGAATTAAAACAACAAAATTGGCAAGCACATCAAAATCCAGGCTTGCCTAATAAAAGATGATTATGTAAATATAACTCAACTTATACTTGTTTGACTTTCCCGAAAAAATCACAGATTCCATAGGTTTTTACTCGACTAAAATTTGCGGTAGCTCGTAGTTTTTCGGAAGATTAACTTATTTGTATATAGAATTTCTGACGAAACTTCTGACACTGGCAGGAAATGGCAGGAATTAGGAATAATAGACTATACAAGTCCACACTTTAGTGGGCGGCATGGAGCATACATGCAGGAGATGAACGTCTAAAAATAACTTCCCGTTTTAGTTGACAGTCACCTGAGAGGTGACTGTCAACTTGGCGTAAGTAATATTTGGACAGTTACTTAGGGGTTGCCCTGCCCTCATTTTACTCATAAAAAAGCCGGACTCAGTGTGAGTCCGGCTTTTTGTTTTGGGGATTTTGCGGGTGTTTTTTGAATTATTGGGGGTTACGGCCGTATCAACTCCCGCAGCCTGGCTAAATTCACCGGGTCCATCTCAATCTCGTTACCCTCGTCGTCTGTTTCTTTTTTGGGCGTTTCCAGATGGCCGGGATAATCGGCCCAACGGGGATCGTTGACAAAGTTAGCGAAGCCTTGCCGACCAATGTAGCCATCGCCGATGTGAGCGTGGCGGTCTTTGTGCTGATTAAATTCAAATTTACTATCGTTGAGGTGGAAAAATTTGAGTCGATCCAGACCAATGATCCGGTCAAATTCGGCCAGGGTGTTTTCATACGCTTCCGGGGAACGGATGTCATAACCGGCGGCGAAGACGTGGCAGGTGTCAAAGCAAACGCCTAGCCGCTCGTCGTTACCGGCTTTATCAATAAGGTAGGCCAGATGCTCAAATTTGTGGCCGAGATTGGTGCCTTGTCCGGCCATGGTTTCCAGGCAGATGGTGACGTTGGGGGCGGTTACGGCCGTTTCCACCAACAATCGCCGCAAACCCTTGACGATATTATCCAACCCCTCCTCCACAGATCGATCCATGTGCGAACCGGGATGAAAGGTAAGCAGTGGAATATCATAAGCAGCCGCCCGTTCTATTTCATCACGCAGCGCCAGATATGATTTTTCCCATAAATCCGGTTTGGGGGAGGCGATGTTAATCAGATAACTGGCATGAACAGCTACAGGGTAAATATCACTATATTCGGCAGCTGCCTGCCGGTACTTTGCCACATCTTTTTCGGTGATCGGTTTGGCTTTCCACTGCCGGTTGCTCTTGGTAAAGATGAGAATGGATTCGCAGCCTGCTTCCCGGCCGCGCTGAAACGCTTTGTACGCGCCACCAGCCACGCTGATGTGTGCCCCTAATCGCATTGTTTACTCCTGAAATTATGTAATTGCCCGTTTCTGTCGTTGGCTCTTTGGGAATCCAGGGGGTTGACTGAATTTTTGACACAAATTGCCCGAATTTTTACGAATTTTTACCTGTTTTCGTGGTAATTCGTGAAATTCGTGTCAGATTTTTTCTTTGACCCCGCGAAATCCTGATGATCCCTGTCGTTTTTGTCAAAGACTGTTTCTAATAATCGTGGCCTAACCGGGTTTCTGGGCCGATGTAGCCGATGGTTTCGGAGCCATCCAGGGAGTGCAAGCCATCACCCACCACCCGCCAGACGCGGTTATCTTGTAAATCCACAATATATTCACCGCGCAGGTAGCCGGTTGGCTCGCCACCTACGGTGAACAGCTTGTCTCCCTCCAAGTAGGCAAATTGTTCGCCTTTTCTATCGTATACGCCACGCATGAGACCCCCTTTTTGGGCAATCGGTAGCCGGTTCACTGAACACCGTTTACCGATTACCGGATCACGGAACAGTAAACGTCGCTACGATGTTATCTTCAGCGTCCAGTAATGTGACCAGTTCGCCGGATTCCCAGACGGGTTCGGTCAGGCCCCAATAGAAGTCGGTGGGACTGTTTTGGCCGGCTTTGCTATGAATGAGGACATTTACGCTGTTACCGAAGAGGGTGGCCTGACCGAATTTGTAGAAACGGCCGCCTCTGTCTGCCAATTTCCAGCCCAGCAAAGCCACAGGATCTGCACCGGTATTACGGATTTGCACGGCTTCATCTTCCAGTTGGCCGGGGGCAATAACGGCCGTAATCTCCACCACTACGTCATTCCCCCCCACAACCGGTTCTGTAGGGATAGGCGTAGGCAAAACATTGGTATCCGGTACGGCCGTCGGTTCTGTTTCCGGTACGGCCGTAGCCAAACCGCCAATGGGAATCACCAACTTCTGCCCTACTGACAGGATATTCGGGTTTGCCAAGCTATTGGCGGCAATGATGTCGTCCAGGGGCACGGAATAAAGATTGCTGATAATCCCCAGCGTATCCCCGGCTTTAACGATGTGGACAGTCGGCCCCTCATCCGGCTCCGGCGTTTCTGTAGGCGGGATGTCAGATTGGGCCAGTTGGTTGGTATTGGTAAGGGAACGCGGGGCTACGGCCGTTGCTGCCGCCGCTGCTGCATCGTCTGTTTTCGGGCTGCGGTTGTCCCAGAAATACAAAATAGCCAGCACCACTACAGCCGACACCACGATATTGAGTAAAAGAAAAGGCAGCATCCGTCGCACAGGCATCATCATCTCCTTTTCATTATTGTACAACAGGAAATGGGTAATTGGGTAATTGAGTAACTGGGATATTGGGAATTACACATCATACATTACATCAAACAATCACTTCAATGGCAGCAGACAAAGAAGTGACCGTTATTTGCCGCACATTGTCTTTAGGATAGGCAAACATCTCCCCGTCTACGTGAATGGGCAGCGGCGCATCAGATTGGATGGTAATCCTTTTGTTTTGGCGCATGGTAACGAAGGAAGAGGTAATATGCGTCCCCTTCATTACTTTGAGCAGCATTCTCAACATGGTGGGGCGGCTGACGGGAGCAACCGTACAGGTATCAATCAAACCGTCATCATGGCGGGCATCCGGCGTAATGAGAAAACCGCCGCCATGCCGCCGCCCCAGGCCAAAGGCTACAAACAGGGCTTCTTGAGCCACTTCCTCATCATCAAACCGCATCTGTAAATAAGGGGTGTTAAAAAAGAAGAGGATGGTGCGTAATACCGCCAGAAAATACATGGGAAAACCGTGCAGGCGGGTAATGGTTTCCGTCTCTATAACGACAGTGGCATCAAAACCAACGCCGATATTGTTGTCGGCAAAACGGCCGTAGCCATACTCATTTTCCACATACGCCAGATCAATCTTCACCGGGCTGCCGGTAAACAGACGCTGCACGGCCGCCGCCACATCCTGCGGCGCCCCCAAATTCCAGGCCAGATCATTGCCCGACCCCACTGGAATAATGCCCAGGCGCACATCTGAATTTTGCGCCTGCATCAACCCATTCATTACGTCGCTCACCGTCCCGTCGCCGCCAGCCGCAGCTACCACGTCATACCCGGCTTCCGCCGCCTGCCGCGCCAATTCAATGCCATGCTGCGGCCGTTCGGTCAACACCAAATCTACGCCGCCATACGGCCGGGCCGCCGCCTCTACCACTTCAATTTTTTGCCGTCCATGCCCGTTATCGGCAAATGGATTCAGAATAACTTTAACCCGCAATAGTCACCTCTCAAGATGTCATGATCCTCCCTGACATTATACGAAATCAGGCCGATAGTACCAAAGAACTACCAGATTGTTTGAGCGCCGCCCACCGCTTTACACTGTTTTGCAAACGTGCTATACTCCGATTTATAACATTATGTTACGTCAACATAAAATAAAATGGCGCCCAGAAGTGCCATGCACCACTACCAACGGGCCTAAGGAACACCATGATTTTACCATCTGAACAAGATGAAATTACCGGCCAACAACAAGATGCCTGGCTGGATCATCTAGCCGATATTTTGCAGCAACACGGACTACGCACGCCAGCCCTCATCACCCTGGAAGGGGGACGGCCGTTGTCCTTTCTGGGCGGTCAATTCTTATGGGCAGCCCAACCGGCTCTCTCCCTGTTTATACCCCGGCAAACCATTGCCCACATGGCTCGTGTACTGGAAAATCCAATGGCCGTGCAAGCCCTTATTAACCGCTTGGAAACAGGAGAACCTTAACCCATGACGCCTGTTATAACCCTGGTCATCATCGCTGTTTTAATTCTGGCTCTGGTGCTGTTGATGCGCCGGATTCAGACTGGCAGTGTGCTGGCTTTACGGCCGTTACGCGGTTACGCCGGGCTGCGGGGACAGGTAGGCCGGGCCATTGAAAGCGGCAGCCAGCTGCACATCACCCTGGGCCGGGCCAGCTTGATTGGCGACGCCAACCCCACCAGCATTTCCGCCCTCACCGTTCTGGATCACGTCGCCAAAGATGGCTGCGCCAACAGCACCCCGCCCCTGGTCACGCTGGCAGATGGCACATTGCTGGCAGCAGCCCAGGGCAGCATGGTTCACAGCTACCATCAGGCCGGCTGTTCCGCCGACTACGACACGACCGCCACCCAATTTATCGCCACCAACACGGACGCCATCGCCTACAGCGGCGGCGTGGCCAGCCTCATCCACCAGGAAAAAGTAACCAGCAATGTGATGGTCGGCCGGTTTGGCTCGGAATTGGGCATCATCACCGAAGCGGCTGACCGCAAGCAGATTGATCAGGTGATTGGCTCTGACGATCCGACTGCACTGGCTTTGGCTACGGCCGTTACCGACAACCTGCTCATTGGCGAAGAACTTCTGGCAGCCGGAGCCTACCTGGAACAAGCGCCTCAGCAATTAGCCAGCCTGAAATTACAAGACATCCTGCGTTGGGTTATTGCCGCGGGTATTTTAGTTACGGCCGTATTGAGTTTTGTATTGTGATTCAAGTAATTGAGTAATTACCCAATTACCAATTGCCAATTACCAATTACCCGGATGAACGCAAAAAAAGGCATCCCCATTTTCATCGCCATACTCTTCGGCGGCCTCACGTTGTTGGGGCTGTTATTCAATTTGCCGGCCGTCAACAGCCTGATGCTGGGTTGGGCTGGATTCATCGCCGGTTTTGCTCTCCTGTTAGGCATCCTCAACCTGCTTTACATTCATTCCCACCGGACTATTAAAAAGAAGAACATTTACAGCACCATTTTGGTGCTCAGTATGCTGGCTGTCTTCATGCTGGCTGTTACCGATAATATGGGGCTAACCGACAACGGCGTGCAAACAACCTTTAACTGGGTGCTGGCCCCCCTGGAAGCGGCGCTGGCCTCGCTGCTGGCTTTTTTTCTGTTATTTGCCGGTTTTCAAATGCTCAAACGCCAGCGCACCATCTGGTCCCTTCTTTTCATTCTGACGGCGATTTTACTCCTGGTGAGTAATGCCCTGGCAGCCAGCACTTTGCTGCCACCAGGCAGCAACCAGATCATTGCACAGGTGCAGCATGTCATCCAAAATATCATTGTTCTGGCCGGTATACGCGGGCTGTTGCTTGGCATTGCCCTGGGCGTTATTTTACTCAGTATTCGGATTTTGATTGGTTTGGAACGGCCGTATAACAAGTAGCCCATGAGTCACGAAAAGATTTGCAAAAATTGCGGGTTCGCAAACCCTTACGGCAGCAAATTCTGCAATAACTGCGGCGAGAAATTGCCGTTGGGTACCCACATCATGTGCCCCCACTGTGGCGCGGCCAATGCCCACGACCGGGTTTTTTGCGACGAATGCGGTGCCCGCCTCATCCCCGACACCCCCGAACCGGAAAAACCTACACCGGAAGAACCGGCAGCCGATTCCGGGGCCTTTACCCTGCCCACCCGCAAACCGGGCGAAACCGGAGATTTAGACCCCCAAACCTTACCCGACTGGCTGCGTACCGGAGAAATGCAGCCGGCAGAGGAAATGCCTCTGGAAGAGTTGCCGCCGGTGGAAGAGTTAAAGCCGGAAGAAGGCAAAACAGCCGATTTACCGGATTGGCTTGTCCACGAATCCAAACCCATCATTCATGCCCCGACCGTTATCTCCACTGAATTTTACCGCGATCTGATTGAAAATTCGGAGGAGTTCCCCCAGCCGGATGACTTACTGGAATCGGCCGGTGAGGCTAATTTGCCTGACTGGCTGGCCGAACCGGAACCAGAACCGGAACCTCCGGCAGATACGGCCGTGCCTCCCTCGGAACCGCCCCCGGCAAAATCAGAACCGCCAACCCAACCTGCCGCCAGCGCAGGCGAAGCGCCGGACTGGTTAACGGAGACAGACCCCGGTGGCGCAACCATAGACGACAGTTTGACTAATTGGCTGTTCGATCTGGAAACAGAACCGGCCCAAAAAGAAGGGGATGAATCGGCTGATTTGAGTCAGGGGTTGACAGAATGGCTGGAAGATTCCGGCGAACTGGTTGCGGAAGATGCGGGAACCGGGCTGACCGGTTTATTCCTGGATGCCTCCGAGGAACTGGAGCCACCCGCAGAACCCGCCGCAGAATCCGACCTGACTGATACAGAAATCAGCGACGGCCTGACCGGCTGGCTGACAGACCTGGAAGAGGAAACCAGCCCTGCCCCAGAAGAAACGGCCGTAGAAGAAACCTCCGGCCTGACAGATTGGCTGACCAGCCTGGATAAACCGGCGGACGAAACAAGCGAACCAGCCTCTGCGCCAGAAACAGCCGCGGAACCCGACCTTGCCTGGCTGGACGAACCCGAACCAACCGAACCAGAAATCATCGAACCGGCCGATACCCTGCCGGCTGCCGCCGCTGCTGCCTCTGAAATAGTCCCGGAACCCGAAACTGAACCCGAGGCAGAAGCTAAACCGGAGACAGAACCAGAAGCAGATTTATTTATTTCCGAAGAAGCCATTGAAGAAGCAGAAGATGAGTTTGCCCGCCTGTTTGCTGAAGAGCCGGAAGAAGAACTGCCCGACTGGTTGATGACCGCCGAGTTGGAGGGAGAATCCCTGATCGCCGAGGCTGCTGAAGACGACTTCGTGGACGAAGACGCGCTTCCCGATGCGGCAGACTTGGACTGGACGGCCGATTTGGTAAGCACCGGCATCATGACCGCCGCCACAGCAGCCGATGAAGAAGAGACAGACACGCTCCGCGATGCGGACGAGGAACCGGACTGGCTGACCGATTTGGCAGCCATCAGCACCGGCCAACTCATCATCGAAGCCCAGGATTCTGAACCGGAATTACCGGAACCGGAACCCCTGGACGCTGCGCCTGAAGAAGAAACGGCCGTCGAGGATAAGGCCTTTTCTGACTCCCTGCTCGAAGAAGCAGAATCCCCAATCGAAGCAGAAAAATGGGCCGTAGATACCCTCTTTGGTTCCGACGTAGAAACCGGTGAAGTGCCGGAATGGTTGAGCCAACTGGACGAAGCCGGAGAAAAAACAGACGAGCGCGCAGGCGAAATGGTTGGCGACATTGCCGAAACCCCGCCCATCGCCACAGATGAGGAACTGCCGGACTGGATTTCCAGTATGCGCCCCAGCGAAGCCGCCTTGCAGCATGACAGCTCATTGCCAGACGCCCTTTCCGCCGAATCCGAACTGCCGGACGCCTTCGAAGACATCCCGGACGATTTAGCCGGTGGGGAACTACCGGACTGGCTGCAAGATGTGGGTCTGGCCGGAGCCGCGGCGGTTGCCTCCTCCAGTACAGATGAGCAGTCAGAAATTCCTGATTGGCTCCGGGCTGGCAGCGAAGAAGGCGTCTTATCTGGTGAAGGATTGGCAGACACGGTCAGTGATGATTGGCAAACAATGCTGGATGATTTGCCGGAAGCGCCGCCGATGGCTGAACAATTGGCCAAAGCAAACATCCCGGAATGGATACAGGCCCTGAAACCGGCAGAACTCAGTGGCGAAGCACGCGCAGAACCACAAGGGCCGGAGGAAAAATTAGGGCCGCTGCGCGGCTTACATGGGGTCGTACCTGCCGCGTCTCTGCTCATTCAGCCGCACGAAACCACAACGGCCGTGGAACAATTCATCGTCAGCAAAGAACAGCAAGAGCAAGCTGCCCTGCTGCGCCAACTGACGCGGGAAGAGCCGGCCCAAACAACCGTTATCACCCAAACAACCAGTCAAAGCCTCTCAGCCTGGCTGCGAGCATTGTTGGCCCTGGTATTGATTGCGGCAGTTATTTTGGGGTTGCGGGGGACTAATTTTATCAACAAATCAGGAACGGCCGTGCCCGAACCCCTTAGCGATGTGCATACGGCCGTGACCGCCGCCGCCGGGTCCCCCGTCCTGGTTGCCTTTGAATACACGCCCGGTCTGGCCGGGGAACTGACCCCCGAAGCCAACACCCTGCTGGCCCAGTTGGAAGAAAATCAAAGCAACATTTTGGTCATCAGCCAATACACGTCCGGCAGCTCCATCGCTGCTGAGCTGGGCAACTTTTATGATGCGGAAAACCTGGGTTACCTGCCCGGCAACGCCGTTAGTCTGCGCCAGTTAAGCGACTGCATGATCCCCGGCGCAAACTGCCAGACATTAGCCGGCCAGCCTGTTTCCGCCGAGGCCAGCGCCATGCTGGAAAATGTGGCCCTGATCATCGTCCTCACCGGCCGGCGGGACAGCCTGGTGAACTGGATTGAGCAGGTGGGCAGCCAGCAAGATATTCCCCTGATTGCCGGCGTCACCCAGGGGTTGGCTCCGTCTGCCGCACCTTACTATCTGACCGGCCAGTTAAGCGGCGTGTTGGCCGGTATGCCCGATACGGCCGTTTATCAGCAAGCCTACACCGACAAAATAACCAAACCTGTCAACCAGGAATTTAACGCCCTGATCATTACCCAGATTTTGGTTGCCATTTTTCTGGTCATTGGGGCCATCATGTATGGCCTCACCGGAACGGCAGCCAAAAAACAAACGCAGCAAGCATAAGATGAATGAAATCGTGGGCCTGATCATCGGCCTTACCCTCACCGTTATGATTTACAGCTACCTCTTGGGAGATAATCCTCTCTACCGCGTAGCGGTACACATTTTGGTAGGCGTCAGCGCCGCCTATGCCGGGGTAGTGATTGTTCGCAGCGTTTTTGTGCCGGTGATTCAGCAAATCAGGCAAAATCCTACAGACCCGGCCAACGTCTACTGGCTGGTCCCCTTGATTTTCATCGTGCTGCTGTTTTTGCGCCGGATGCCGGGTATTGGCTGGTTGAGCAATTTGACGTTGGCTTTGTTGATGGGTGTGGGCGCGGCTGTTGCCCTCCTGGGCGCCCTGACCGGCACCCTTATTCCCCAGGTGATAGGACTACAAACTGTCACCCCGCTGCAAGGGCTGATTGTGGCCCTCCTGACGATTTTGACCTTGCTGGCCTTCCAGTTTACGCCTTTCCGCGCCGGCAAAACGACAACGTGGGAACCAGCTGGCTGGCAGAAAGGCGTCAGGCTGGCCGGCCGTACTGTTTTGGCAATCACTTTTGGCGCGCTGTTTGCCCTGGTTCTCAGCACCAGCCTGGTCTTACTGGCCAGCAGAATTAACTTTTACCTGACGGAACTTTTGCGGCTGCTTCCATGATACCCAAGATACCTGAACCGGAGAACCCCGACTCTTACCTGATTGCCGACGTAGGCCGTATGACGACCACGGTTGTCCTGCTGGATGTGGTGGGCACGTCATACCGTTTGATTGCCCGCGCTACTGCCCCGACGACGGCCGTAGCCCCCTGGTCAGACGTCACCACAGGCGTTAATCAGGCCATCAGGCATATCACCCGGATTACCGGACGCAAATTGGTGAATGAACGTGGCTATCTTATTCAGCCGGCTCAACAAAATAGCGCAGGAATAGACCATTTCGGCCTCGTTACCAGCACCGGGCAGCCATTGCGCACCCTGCTGGTCGGTTTGTACGAAGATGTCAGCCTGGTCAGTGCCCGCAAAGCATTAGGCACAATTTATTATGAGGAAGTGGAGACGTTGAGCTTGTCCGATGCGCGGGATGAGGCGGAACAGGTTACGGCCGTTATCGAAGCCAGGCCAGACATCACCTTCATCACCGGCGGCACGGATGGCGGCGCAGAAGCCCGGCTTGTGCAGCTTATGGAAGTGGTCAATCTGGGCCTTCAGGTAAGCAATACGCCACAGCGGCCTCAGATAATTTACGCGGGCAACATCAATTTACGGGAGCCAGTGCGCCAACTATTCAGCAACAAAGCCAACGTCCACGTAGCCAACAATGTGCGCCCCACGCTGGACAGCGAGCAGTTGGACGACGCCGCCCGCATCGTCACCGATCTGTACAAAGAGTTGAAAACAGAAACACTGCCCGGTATGCAGGAATTACTGGACTGGGGCAGCTTTCCGGTGCAGCCGACGGCGCACGCCTTTGCCCGCATCAGCCAATACTTTGCTGCCCTGCAAAACCAGCGCATTCTGGGCGTAGATTTAGGCAGCGCCAGCGTCAGTATTGTTCTGGCAGACCCAGCAGGCGAACAAATTTCCATCCAGTCTGATCTGGGTATGGGCCGACCCATCCAAAACCTCTTGGACAAAGTAACACCAGAAACTATCAGCCGCTGGGTTCCCACAGAAGTCAGTGCGACAGATACGGCCGATTTTATCCTGAACAAATCCATTCACCCCCAAACCATCCCTATGACCGAGTGGGAGCTGCACCTGGAACAAGCTGCCGCCCGCGAAATTTTGCGCTGCGCCCTGACAAAAACGGCAGAAAATTGGGGCTGGGATTTTAACGGACCGCAGCCAACACCACCGGCATTTGGCCTGCTGCTGGCGCGGGGCAGCCTGCTGGCTAACTCGCCGCGTTCCGGCCAGGTCATGCTGATGCTGCTGGACGCCTTGCAGCCCACCGGCACTTTTTCTGTAGCTATTGATCAGTATGGCGTGTTGCCCATGCTGGGGTTACTGGCCTCTCATGCGCCAGAGGCGGCAGTGCAGGTTTTGGAAGCGGGTGTGCTGTCTGATCTGGGGTGGGTCATCGCTCCGGCCGGCAAAGGTCAGTTGGGAAAAACGGCCGTCAAAGTTTCTATCGAGACCACCGGCATGGAAGGTGAGGTAGAGTTTGGTAAGATTGAGATTTTTCCCATCCCCCCAGGGCAGTTGGTAGAAATAACGGTGGAACCTGTTGGTAAACTGGACATCGGCTTTGGGCCGGGCCAGGGTCGTCAGAAGATGAAGATTTACGGCGGTATTGTAGGCGGTCTGGTGATTGACGCCCGGGGACGGCCGTTATCTTTGCCCGGTGACGCGGCAGAACGATACAACCTGATGCGTAAATGGCTTTGGGATATGGGCGGCTAGGTATGTAAGAGAATGAGACAGCTAACGACTACCACGATTGTGCAAAAACAAGTCAAAATCCGGCAAACCAGGCTGCTGCCCCATCCCGGCGAAATCATTGCCAAAATGGGGCAGACGGTCAAACCTTTCCAAACCATAGCCCGCACGTTGCTCAAATCAGATTTTCATATTTTGCCGGTGGCGGAAGAGTTAGGCGTTACTCCGGAAGCGTTACCGGAATTTTTACAGGTAGCTGTGGGGCAAACGATAGATGAAGGGGAACTGATTGCCGAGCAAAAACGGCTGTTGGGCCGGCAGCGGGTTACGTCGCCAAGAGAAGGGGTGGTTGTGGAGATTAGTAACGGCCGTGTTGTATTGCAACAGCGCACAGACTGGTATGAATTGCGGGCCATGATGGCTGGTAACGTCGTAAACTTCATCCCGGATCAGGGAGTTGTTTTAGAAACCAGTGGCAGCCTGATTCAGGGTGTATGGGGCAACGGGCAGGAAGGTTTTGGCGCCATCCGCAACGTGGCTACAGCGCCCAATTTCAGCCTTACCGCCGGTCATATTGATGATAATGACAGTGAAAACGTCCTGGTAGCCGGCCGGATAGACCGCCTGGACACGTTGACACAGGCCGAGTTTGTCGGTGTGCGCGGCATCATTGTGGGCAGCATGTCCGCCGAACTGTGCCGGGCCAGCCAGTCCCTTTCGTACCCCGTCATCCTGACCGAAGGCGTCGGCCGCCAGACAATGTCATTGCCCATCTTTGCCTTATTGCAGGAAATGGCCCAGAAATCGGCATCACTCTTCGGCCGTTACCAGGCCGAAGAAGGCCAGCGACCGGAAATTGTTATCGCTCAACCGGCCACGGTAGGAGTGGAAGTGCCCAAACTCATTCGTTCGGTTAAAGTGGGCCAAAAAGTGCGCATTTTACGCGCCCCCTATGCCAGTCAGGTAGGCGAAGTGGTCAAGCTGTATCAATTGGCGCAAAACACGCCTGTTAACATTAAAGCTCATGGCGTAGACGTGCAACTGGCTGGTGGCCAAGTTGTTTTTATACCCGGCAAAAATTTTGATACAATAGTCAGCCAATAGGGTGGCTTCAACAACGGTGATTGATCTGATTATATTTTTGAATGGAGGATGATATGGGAAACGACGACGAATTCATCGAAGATGATTATTATGATGCAGATGAAGGTGGTTCATCGAGTGGACGGCCGTTTTTAATTGCAGTTGGCGGGTTACTTTTGGTGCTGGTGCTGGGGATTCTTTGTACCGCGGCCATCTTGGCCACACGCAGCGTCCGGACCGACAATGGAGAAGCAGTAGCGGCCATTGAAACGCAAAACGCCATTATTGCCGTCACAAATATGGCGGTTACAGCGGCCATTAATGCCACTCAAACCGCAGAGGCTCAACCTACCATCACTCCACTGCCCACCAACACAGCAACGCCAGAACCGGCCACCGCTACGGCCACACCCGTTGTTTCAGAAGAAACGGCCGTCGCCGAAGAAGTCCCGGAAGAAACGGCCGTCGCCACTGTAGATGCCACTGAAGGGGCAGCAGCCATAATCGATCTGGGCGGTACGCATACGCCGACACCCACTCCCCTTTCCTCCGTTGACGCCGGCAAAGACAGCACATTGCCGCAAACAGGTCTGGAAACCTGGGGCATCATCGCTCTGGGCGCCGTTCTGGTCATCGTTTTGCTGGGCGCGCGTCGTTTGCGCGCCAGCTAGTAAAAAAGTGGCAGGTTGCAAGGTTACAAAGTGGCATATTTATTGCCTTGTAACTCTGCCGCTTTATAACTCTGTCACCTTGCCCACAGCCAGTACCTAATGCACACTTCTTCCGCTTACCCCTGTGTTATAATTTGGTTATACTTGCGAGATTTCTAATACCTCGCATATTTGGTCAAATTATGGCACAGGTTACTATCTTATTAGTTGAAGACAACCAAACAATGCTTTACGGCATGAAGAATTTATTGGAAATATCCGACATCGGCTATGATATTTCTGTGCTGCCGGCCAGCGACGGCCGTAAAGCCCTGGCCCTTATGACGGACCATTTGCCAGACCTCATTGTGTCGGATGTGATGATGCCTAATATGGGCGGCTATGAATTTTTGGATGAAGTACGCAAAAAGCCGGAATGGCGTCACATCCCTTTTATTTTTGTGACGGCCAGAGGGGAGAAAGAGGACAAACGCCAGGGAAAACTGAGTGACGCCGATTTATATATCACAAAACCGTTTGTTGTTACCCAGTTGCTGGAATTGATCCAGGTTCAGCTTGACCGCATCCAGGCCCGACAGCAAACTCAGCAGCAATTGGCTGATTCCCTCAAAAAAGATTTACTACAAATCCTGAACCACGAGTTCCGCACACCCCTAACGTATGTAACGGCGTATTACGAGATGTTGGCGGACAATGCCTTGCAAGGAAAGGATGGCTGTAACTACAGCGAGTATCTGCGCGGCATCCAGACCGGCAACGTCCGCCTTTCCCGCCTGGTAGAAGATTTTATTAAGGTAATGGAACTGCGCAGCGGCGAAGCCCAGGAAAAATTTCACCGTCAGGCGCAGCCTATTGAAGATATAGCCTTGCTCCTGGATATAATCGTTAACGAACGGCGGGAAGAAGCTGCCAACCTGAACGTGCAACTTCATTTTGATAGCTCCCCAAATTTACCGCCCACTTTTGGCAACCGGGAGAGTATTCAAAATATCTTTGAACGTATTCTGGACAATGCCATCAAGTTTACGGCTGCTTATAAAAAACGCAGCAAGGAAACAGGTCACGTGACTATTTCTGCTACGGCCGTATCCAACGAACTGCATATTGCCATTCAGGATGAAGGCATGGGAATTCCTGCCTATATGCTGGACAATATCTTCGACCTGTTTGTGCAGCATAACCGGGACAATATGGAGCAGCAAGGCGCCGGCATTGGTCTGACGGTGGCGCGCGGATTGGCGAAACTGCATCACGGCCGTATTGAGGTTGAGAGTCGTGAGGGCTATGGCAGCACTTTCACCCTTGTTCTTCCCGTTTACGATGGGGATACAACTTCCTTTATGCGAGGTGATAGTCCGGCAAACGGTCGTAAACAGGCTAATATCCTCATTGTGGAAGACAACCCTTTGCAGCGCGTAGGGCTGGAAGATTTACTGGAGACGTATGACGGCCGTTACCAGTTCAACATCTGCACCGCTGCCAATGGCTTAGAAGGGCTGGAGCAGATCGGCCAAACAGTTCCCGATCTAATCATATCCGATATTATGATGCCCCAAATGGACGGCTACCAATTCCTGCAAGCTGTCCGCGAAAACAGTAAATGGCAGCACATCTCTTTCATCTTCCTCACGGCAAAAGGGGAAAAGCAAGACGAATTTGAAGGTTTTCGCCGTGGCGTAGACGAATACATCATCAAGCCATATGATGGCGACGACATGGTCCGCTTCGTCATCAAACAACTGGATAAACATTTTCATGCCCAAATGATCCAGGTGCAAACCTTCGATGAATTAAAACGCAGCATCATCAACCTGATCACACCGGAATTTCGCCAACCGCTCGACGCTGTTAGCGAAAGCTCACAAAAGCTGGCCCGATCTCTGCAAAAAGCAGAAACAGACCAGGCTTTGAAGCAATCTCTGGAGGGTATCTATGCCGGCAGTATCCACCTTTCCCGCCTTATCGAGAATATGATCGCTCTGGCCGAGTTGCGCACCGGTGAAGCAGAAACCGCCTTCAAGTTACGCGCCATTCCCATTCAAAACCTGGGCGCCCTGCTGCATGAAACCTGCCAACTGCAAATGCACAATCTGCACATTCAAGGCTGGCCCATCCACTGCCAGTTTAACGATGATATACCGCCCGTATTTGCGGACACAACGACGTTATTTACGGCCGTACAGCATCTGATAGAATTGGGCACCACTTATTGTCAGTCCACTACCAGCCGCACTATTTCTCTGCTGGTGGAAAAGACGGATGAACAGACTGTTTCTATTAAAATTCAATTTTCCACCCCGCTCAATGAGAAGCACGAGCAGCTTTTCAGGGAATTGATGGCCACAGAAATGCCGGAATGGTCGGAAATGTCCGGTTCTACAACTAAATTGCTGATTAGTAAGGGATATGTGGCTTTGCACAACGGCCGTATCCAAATTGCCAACGACGACGGCCTTGTCTTCACCATCACCCTCCCCGCTTACCAACCCGCAAACACAAATATCCTGCCTTGAAAAAGCTACTTCATCGTTTACAATGTAAAACACGTGTGGCGCGGAACCTTCTGCTTAAGCAATACGTAATACGCAATAGATAAACTTTACCCGTAAGGAGAATCCAAATGGCATCATTGTTAGAAAAAACCCAAACTCTTATCAAAGCAAATTTGCACGACATGGTAGACCAGGCATTACAAGCCAACTCTTCGGCCGTCCTCAAGCAGTACATCCGGGATGCGGAAAAGAATCTGGATGAACTGGAAGACGCCACGGCCACTGTCGGCGGCGAAGTGAAATCACTGGAACGCAAATACAAGGAGTATAAAAAGAAAGGCGATCAACTGGACCGGAACATTGACATGCTGCTCATGCAAGGCAAAACCGAACTGGCGCGGGCGGCTCAGGATGAGTTGAACACCACCCGCCGCCTGCAAGAACAGTACCACGAGCAGTGGGTACGCCAGCAGCGCGAGTACGAAGCACTCCGTAATGCCCGGCTCAAACTGGAATCCCGCCTGCGCACCATCCGCCAGGAACAAAAAGAACTGGAAGCCTTGCTGCGACTGGCCGAATCCAAAGAAAAAACTGTCAAAGCCATCAAGAGCCTGGACGACCTGGAAGGCATTGGCGACGCGGATATTGCCCGTATGGGCGACTCCATCCGCGCCCGGCTGGACAAAGCGTCGGCCTACAGCGAAATGTACGCAGATCGCCTGGACAACCAGATGGATGACGTCCTGGGTAAAGCAGAACTCGATCTGCAACTGGAAGAACGCAAACGCCGTCTCGGTCTGGCTGACGCACCTTCTTACGGGCTGGCTGAGGGTGAGGATGAAGCGGAGGCAGAGAGCGGGTGACCGGTAATCGGTAATCGGTATGCTGACCACTACCGATAACCGATTACCGATAACTGAAAACCGTTTACCAACATGAGCAAAACGGACGAGGACAGGTGGTTGCGGCAGGGGATTACGGCCGTAAAAGCCGGAAACCGCACTGAAGGCCGGGAATGGTTGATGAAAGTGCTGGCAGCAGACGACCATAACGAACAGGCGTGGCTCTGGCTCAGCGGCGCAGTCACATCCCCGGAAGAGCGGCGTGTCTGCCTGGAAAACGTCCTCACTCTCAATCCTGACAACAATCTGGTGCAAAAAGGGCTGGCAAAACTAGAAGAGACGGCCGTACCCCCAGATGTCCCTGTCCACCGCCAAACCATCCGGCGCCAACGAGCGGCCGTTTCCACCGCTCAAGCCCTTCTCTACCCGGAAAGGCAGGAAGAAACCTGGGAATGGGTGGACCCCACGCCCAACATGACGCCGGGCGAAGCGGCAACCTATCAAGCCGAAGAGATATACGACGACGTGTGGACGCGCGGCGAGGCTATTTGTGGCTACTGCGCCCAGGAATTAACCGCAAATGACACAAAATGCCCCAAATGTCAGCGAAATTTGCTCGTTAAAACGTTCCAATACGAAAAAAACAGCCCCAATCTAGTCGTATTTTGGGTGCTGCTGCTCGGTTTAGGCCAACTATATCTTATCCAGGCCATTTTTGACGTAGTGGTAGAACGTAATTTGCTTCTGGCCGTTTTTGATGCGATCCTGATGAGCATATTTTTCGTATTAGCCATCGGTGCTTATTTTCGGCAGGTTTGGGCTTATCCGGCCGGTACGTTGCTGTTTTCCCTGGTTCTTATTGGCGGGTTACTGCGCCTTCTGATACCTTTTGATCTCACGCTGCTGAATCTGGGGGTATGGGATCAGGCCATTACGGAGGTGTCTGAAAGTTTGGTGGATGGCCTGGGTATATTTCTGCGCGGCTTTCGTTTGCTAACGGCCGTACTTGGTCTCATCACCGCTATCTTTTGGGTTCCGTCCGATTTTGCCCGCACCCAGCAGCGCCAGATTGCCCGGCTGGGCAGACGGCTCAAAACAGGTCGTGACTACGATCTGGCGGCGCGGCGGCTGACGGAAAAAGGGTTGTGGGCTACGGCCGTACTCCATTGGCAGCGCGCCGCCGCGCTGGAACCATACCGGCTGCCGTACCAGATTAAGTTAGGCCGGGCATATGCCCGGTTAGGCTTTCAACAGCGCGCTCTGGACACGTTTACGGCCGTGCGCCAACGTACTACAGACCAGGCATTACAGGTAAAATTAGACAAATTCATCCAGGCCGTCCAGACGGCCAATAAAGACAGCTAACCAAAGAACCGTTACGACCGCGAATCACGCATAACGCATCACGCAAACTCATGGCAAGCAAAGCAAAAGAATCCTTAGAAAAACGCGCCAAAAAAGCTATTTTCAAAGAAGCCCTTACCCGGCCAGAGAGCGCCGTTGCCATCGTCTTGACCCTGATCCTGACAACGCTGTCCGTCCTGAATATCTCCTTCTTTGGCAGTGTGCCCACCCCACTCTGGCTGCTGGCTGGCGTCATTCTGGAAAGTATCATTGTCTACAGCAGCCTGACCGACCCCCAATTTACCAAAGAAGCCATAGCCAAACTGCTGCGCTCAGAGTACGAACCGGAACGCCTGCACGACAAACGGCTGCAACAGCAAATAAACGAAGCCCTGGACTACCGCAACCGCATCGAAAGAGCTTTGCGCGAGGAAGGCGACTCCATCATCATGCTGGAATTTCGGGAAGCGGCCGACCAGATTGACGAGTGGCTGGCGCATATGTACGATCTGGCGCTGCACATTGACAAATATCAGCAGGAACGGAACATTCTGGAGCGGGATCGCAAGCGGGCAGAATCCCGCCTGAAGCAGTTGCAGCGCGAATATAAAACCAGTGACAATCCGGCAGTGAAAAAACAGGTGCAGTTGACGACAGAAAGCGTACAGCGTCAACTGGAAACGTTGGATACTTTGGATGACACCATTCACCGCGCCCGCCTGCAATTGGAAAACTCTTTAGTCCATCTGGGCACCATCTATTCCCAAACGATGCTGGTAGACGCCAAAGATATTGACAAATCCCGCGCCCGCCGCCTGCGCCAGGAGATTGCCGAGGAAGTGACGGAAATCGGCGACTTGCTGTCGGCAATGGATGAGGTGTATGCGGCTGATTCGGCGGTGTGATTTATAAAACCGCGGCGGACGCAGAGAGCGCAGAGGAATCTTTCCAAAAAAACTCTGCGTTCTCCGCGCTCTCTGCGGTAGAAACATCCCGCGTGAATCCGCGATAAGTAAATTTGTCAAAAATCCCCCTGTCTGATACCATCTTCTGCTGCAAATTCAATGATATAAAATGGAGTGGTTACAGCTATGAAAGTGCTGTTGAAAGAAGACGTAGATAATTTAGGATATGCTGGCGAAGTTTATAAGGTAGCAGATGGTTACGGCCGTAACTATCTGATCCCCAAAGGTATGGCCGTGGTCGCCACGCCGTCCATGATGAAACAGGCCGAAGTCTGGCGCAAGAAGGCGGAAGCCCGTCGCGCCGAACAGCGGGCCGAATTTGAAGCCCTCTCGGCCCGGATTGAAGGAGTACACCTGGTCTTTACCGCCCGTGCGGGCGAAACGGGCAAGCTTTACGGCTCCATCACTACCTCGCAAATTGCCGATGCCCTCAACGAAGAATTGGGTACGGAAATTGACCGCCGTAAAGTGGGTGTGGAACCCTTGCGGCAGTTGGGCGAACATAAAGTGATTGTACGCCTCAGCGGTGAATTTCAGCCGGAAATGACCGTGGTTATCGAATCGGAAGACGGTGAAGAACCAGTCGTCGCAGAGCCGGTAACGATGGAAGAAACGGCAATAGAAGATGTCGTTACAGAAGAAGGCCTGGAAGAAGTCGGGGAAATTGTGGCCGAAGAAGAAACGGCCGTACCCGAAGTCGAAGCAGTCACCGAGGCATAAAACTCTGGAACGCTGAATCTCCTCAAGTTGTTCAGCGTTTTTTACGGCCGTTGGTTTCCACCGACGGCCTTTTTTGTGACATGGACGAACTCGGTCATATCCTCCGGGAAGCGCGAGAAACCAAAGGGTTAACCCTGGCCGAAGTCCAGGAAGAAACCCGCATCAGTCCCCGCTATCTGGAAGCGCTGGAATCAGGCGAGTATGATCTCCTGCCCACCCAGACCCACGTGCGCGGCTTCCTGCGCAACTATGCCCGCTTCCTCGGCCTGGACCCCGACCCCCTGCTGGAACGGTACGAACTGACCCAAAGCCGGAAACCGCGCCAAAAGGCCGTTATCGTAGATACCACAGAGCCGGTGGCGCCACCCATCAACGCCACCCTGCCCGACGAGCCGGTATTTTTCAATCCGGTCAACAAAGAAGTGGAGGCGGGTACGATGCCATCAGGACGCGGTTTTAGCTCCGAATCCGTCCTGCGCTTGATCATTATCGCTGCCCTT
>JALUPA010000637.1 GCA_027054335.1 Ardenticatenaceae bacterium | reverse complement strand
GAGGGTATGGCCGTGGCCCTGAGAAGCCACAAAATAGTGGCAGCTGCGAATGTTCAGTGTCGTTTTCATGCTAATGGACGTTATTGGAAATGGTGTTATGTAAACTTTTTTGCACCTCTTTACGGGCAATTTTGCCGGAGGCGGTTTGGGGCAGTTTGTCAGTAAAGCGGATCAGGCGGGGGATTTTGTAGCCGGCCAGGCGTTCCCGGCACCAGACTATTAACGCTTCGGCCGTCACCGCGTCCGGCGCTTGCGGTACGATGAGAGCGGCCACTTTTTGCCCCCATTCCGGATCATCAATCCCCACGACGCAGGCGGCAGCTACGGCCGTATGTTTCCTCAACACTGCTTCCACTTCTGCCGGATACACATTTTCCCCTCCCGTCACGATCAAATCTGTGCGTCGCTGCACCACCCATAAATCTCCATCTTCATCCAGGTAGCCAATGTCGCCGGTATGGATGGTGGAAGTTGAGGATTGGAGATTGGCGATTGAAGATTGCGGCGAATCGCCAATTTCCGATTTCCCGTCTTTGTCAAAATACCCCGGTGTTACCGTTGGCCCCGTTACCACAATTTCGCCGTATTTGCCGGACGGCCGTTCTCTTCCATCTTCAGCCACAATTTTTACCTGGGTAAACAAGAGCGGCTTGCCCACGCTGCCCAGCTTTTGCATCACCGCCTCCGGCCGCATCGTAGCAACCTGTGAGGCTGCTTCCGTCAGACCGTAGGTGGGGGCAACCAAAGGGAATGGTGAATGGTGAATGTTTTTGCGGGGCAGGCTATTGGCTTTTTTTACCAGTTCCGGCGGGGCGGCAGTTCCGCCGAGGAGGATGAGGCGCAGGCTGGCGGGCCAATGATCCCGGCTTTGCAGGAGGCGGCGCAGCATGGTGGGCACGAGGGAAATCAGGGTGATTGGTTTGCCGTCCAGGCTGCGGTTGATTTCTTCCAGGTTGAATCGGGGGTGCAGGTCTACGGCCGTGCCGTACACACAACTGCGAAAAATCACTGCCAGTCCCCCCACGTGGTACAAAGGCAGGCAGCTCAGCCACAAATCGTCCGGCAGTACCCCCAGCCGGTACGCTGACCCCATCGCACTGTAAAAATGATTGGTAAACGTCAGCGTCACCCCTTTCGGCCGGCCGGACGTGCCGGAGGTAAAGACGACGGCTTGCAAATTAGCGATTGAATATTGGAGATTGGAGATTGAGGGTTGCGTCAAATCTCCAATCTCCAAATCTCCAACCTCAATTTTTCCGATCCCTAGTTTTGCCGCACAATTTTTGGCAGTTTCTGCCGTTTCTTCCCCGTAAATCAGCCAGTCGCAGCCCATGTGGTCAAGCTGCCACTGTAATTCGACGGGGGTGAGGCGGGTGTTGAGGGGAACGAGGACGGCCCCCAGCCGGGCCAGCGCGTGGATCAGGCAGACGTAGGCCAGGTTGTTGGGCAGGAGGACGGCAACAAAATCGCCGGGTTGGACGCCGGCTTGTCGAAGACGGTCGTAAACCCCATTCACCAGCCCCTCCAGTTCCGCATATGTCCAGCGCTCCTCACCGATAATGAGAGCCAGAGCATCTGGGGAGGCGTTAACGCGGGCAGTTAACCAATCCTGCATGACATTGTGATACGGCGATGAAGAATAAGGTGAAGGGATGATTTTTCACCCAGCCACTTTGGTATCATTCAAGCCTTTATTGTGCATATCACCCGAACTACACCTTTTTCATTTCGGAAGAGTTCGATATTTTTATACCCACCGTTGCGTTGCAATAGCCACCCTACCAATTTATCTTGCCCTTCACCAATTTCAAACGTTAAAACACCTCCGGGCTTTAAGATGGTCAAGGCTCCAGTGATCAACTTTCGATAAATGTCAAGGCCGTATGTGCCGGCATCCAGGGCTACAATGGGTTCATGGTCGATAATTTCCGGCGCAAGATTATCCAATGAATTGGTGGGAATGTACGGAGGATTACAAACTACCATATCTATGTCTCCGTCGTAACCCGCTTCGCTGATAGGAGCAAACATGTCACCGCAGAACAAGGTTACGCGCTCTTGTAAATTTAAGCGATTCACGTTTTCCTGAGCTATGGCTACTGCTTCTGAACTAATATCCGAAGCCAGAATATGTGTGTTATTGGTATAAGTCGCCAGGGAAACAGCCAGATTCCCGCAGCCTGTGCCCACGTCAACAATAGTAAGCTTGTTTTGCGGTGATTGCAATTGAGATACAAAATCCAGAGCTACATTAGCCAATAATTCCGTTTCCTCTCTTGGGATTAGAGTGGCTGGTTGGCAAACAAGTTCCAGATTCATAAAATTGGCGCGTTCCAGAATATATTCCAAAGGGACGCCTTCTTTTCTCTTTTTTGCCAGATGAGTCAGGTTTAAGTCTATTTCATCAAAAAGTGAATGCGCCGTTTTTCTTAAAACTCCATGCGTAAGCAAATCAAAGAGTTGCAGTGTTTCGAGTAAGGGATCGTCTACTCCTTCCAAGCGAAATGCTTCGTAGCTTTGCAGGATTTGAGTGTACACAGAGGCCTCCATGGTTGAGATATTTGGTAGGTATTTGCGGGTGCATTTGATATGGTCAGAATATATGGAAATTAAGTTACATTGCCACTTACAACTTGTTCCGCGTTGGCTGAAAGCTGGTGAGCGACTTATGCTCTATTATGGTTACGGCCGTCGCGGAAACTTACTAAAGTCCGGTTTGCGGCCTTCCAGAAAGGCATTTTTACCTTCCGAGCCTTCTTCCGTCATGTAAAACAGCATCGTGGAATCACCCGCCAGCACTTGCAGGCCGGTTTGCCCGTCCATGTCCGTATTCATGGCTGCCTTGAGGAAGCGGATGGCAATAGGCGACTTCTGTAAAATTTCCTGCGCCCAGATGACTCCTTCTGCTTCTAAATCTTCTACTGTAGGCACAACCCTGTTTACCATGCCCATAGCCTCTGCTTCTTTGGCCGTGTACTGGCGGCAGAGATACCAGATTTCCCGCGCTTTTTTCTGCCCTACTATCCGCGCCAGGGTGGCGGAGCCATACCCGGCGTCAAAGCTGCCCACGATGGGGCCGGTTTGCCCGAAGATGGCGTTTTCCGAAGCTAGGCTGAGATCGCAGACGACGTGCAGCACGTGACCGCCGCCGATGGCGTAGCCGTTGACCAGGGCAATAACCGGTTTGGGCATGGTGCGGATGATGCGCTGCAGTTCCAGGACGTTCAGCCGGGGCACACCGTCATCCCCCACGTAGCCGGCGTGGCCGCGCACCCGCTGGTCACCACCGGCGCAGAAAGCGTGAATACCGTCTTTGGGTGAAGGGCCGTTCCCTGTCAGCAAGATGACGCCGATTGCCTGGTCCATCCAGGCGTGGCGGAAGGCTTCAATCATCTCGTCAATTGTCTTGGGACGGAAGGCGTTGCGCACTTCCGGCCGGTTAAAGGCGATACGGGCCATCCCGTCTGCCTTGTGATAGGTGATGTCTTCGTACTCTTTTACAGTTTGCCAGTTTGTCATGGAAATGCTCCTTTATTGAGATTTGAGATTACAAATTGATTGATTTCTTGTCGCCGCCGCTCGTCAAAATCGCTGTCGGTGCGGATTTCGATGAGGCGGGGACGAGGGTCTTGTTGGCTATGGGCCAGCAGTTGGCGAAAATGGCTACGGCCGTTAACCCGTTCATACGCCAGGCCATACATCTCCGCTGCCGGAGCAAAGTCCAGGTTGTGCGGGGCGCGGAACAGGCGGGTAAAGGGTGGTTCGATTTGGGCGATGGGCAGGCGGTTGAAGATGCCGCCGCCGTTGTTGTTGATGAGGATGATGGTAATTGGGTGATGGGATAATTGGGTGATGGGGTAGAGGCCGTTCATGTCGTGGTAGAAGGTGATGTCGCCGACGATGGCGGTGAGGGGATGGCCGTTGGCCAGAGCCATCCCCAAAGCGGTAGAGAGATTGCCGTCAATGCCGCTGGCGCCCCGGTTGGCGTAGGCGCGGATGGGTTTGGTTTGGGCCCGGCCGTATTGATCCAGATGGCGAATGGGCAGGCTATTGCCCATGAACAGGAGGCTGTCTGGCGGGATGAGTTGCAGTGTGTCGGCGACAATTGCACCGTCAAACCAGGTTTCCCGGAGCGTATTGTCCAGTAGTTGCCAGGTTTTAGCGTCTGTTTGGGTTACGGCCGTAACCCAAACCTCATTTTCGCGTAGCGACAATCGTTGGATCAGTTGCTGGCAAACGGCCGTCTCATTCAATTGTAAAAACGTAGTTGTGCGATGGCTGTCGTCGGCCCAGACACCGTTTTCTCGGATGTGCAGGCGGTGCGCCGGGCGGATACGATCCAGCCAGGCATTCAACCATTTGGAGATAGGCACTGCGCCAAAGCGGATAATGATTTCCGGTTCCGGCCAACCGGGATCAGTTTGTAAAAAGGTTTCGTAGGCGCTGATGACGGCCGTATTTGCTGCCCATGCGCCAAACCGCAGCCCGGAAATGGGGTCGGCCAGGACAGGGTAACCGGTTTGCCGGGAAAGCGTGGCCGCAGCCTGGGAGAAATCCTCGCCGGGGCAGCGCGGCCCGCAAATGATGAGGCCGCGCGGGTGTTTCTGGATAACGGCCGTGAGCCAGTCCAGTTGTTGGGGAGTGGGGTGGATACGGCCGTGTTCGGTAATCGGTGTTCGGTAATCGGTAATCGGTGGTCGGCGGCCAGACTGATTACCGACTACCGATAACGGATTACCGTCCACCGGTTCCAGCGGTTTGCGGAAGGGGAAGTTGAGGTGAACCGGGCCTTGGCGCAAGCCATTGGCAGTGGCGTAGGCGCGAGCGGCTAGGGTTTTGAGATTGCGTATAGCCACTAAGAGAGCGTCCGCTTGCGGCAAGGGGGCGTCCACGCTCCAGAGAACGTGGTCGCCGTAGAGCTTGATCTGGTCAATCGTTTGGTTGGCCCCGCTGTGGCGCAGTTCCGGCGGCCGGTCGGCCGTTAAAACCAGTAGAGGAATCTGGCTCATGTCGGCTTCCACGATAGCCGGCAGGTAGTTGGCGGCGGCCGTGCCGGAGGTGCAAACCAGGGCTGCCGGCCGATCCAGTTCCAGCGCTATTCCCAAAGCCATAAAACCGGCGCTGCGCTCATCCAAATGCAGAAAAACCTCAATATCGGGATGCGCATCGAAGGCCAGTGTTAGGGGAGTGGAACGGGAGCCGGGGGAGATGATGACGGCCGTGAGGCCGTTTTGGGCCAGCACGTTTACGAACAGCCAGGCAAAATGGATGTTTGGGTTATTGGAGATTGGAGATTGGAGATTGGATTGTTCAGGCATGGTCTAATCTCCAATTTCCCAATCTTTAATCTCCACACCCAATGCACTTTGCATCGGCCCAAACTTCAACGCCGTCTCTTCCCATTCCTTTTGCGGGTCAGAGTCGGCGACGATGCCGGCGCCGGCGTAGAGCCAGGCGCGGCGGCTTTGGATGGAGGCAGAACGGATGGCGACGGCAAAGGCGCCGTCCAGGTGGCTGTCAATCCAGCCCACCGGGGCGGCGTACCAGCCGCGCGGCACGGGTTCGGCTTCGCGGATGAATTCCATGGCTAACGGCCGTGGCGAGCCGCCCAGCGCCGGCGTGGGGTGGAGCAGTTCCACCAGAGGTAAAACACCTTCCGGCTGGCGCAGTTGGCCGCGAATGGGGGTGAAGAGGTGCTGGATATTGCCTACTTTGTACAGGCCGGGCTGGGGTGAGATTTCCAGTTGGTCGGTGAGCGGGGCCAGGCGGTTGAGGAGGGACATGACGACGACGTCGTGTTCGTGGCGGTCTTTGGCGCTGTTGAGCAACTGCTGGCCCAGGGCTTCGTCTTCTTCCGGGTCGGGACTGCGGTGGATAGTTCCTGCCAGGGCCATGCTGGTCAGGTCTTCCCCGGCTACTTTGACCAGCAGTTCGGGTGTGGCTCCCAGGAAAGCGTGATGGGGCTGCGGCTCGAAGAGGAAACGGTAGCTGTTGGGGTAATGTTGGTTGAGATGGGTCAGGGCGGCGTCAATGTCAATCGGTTGGCTGAATTTGAGTTCACAGACGCGGGCCAGAACGACTTTTTTTAGTTCGGTGGTGCGGATACGCTGGACGGCCGTGTCCACCATTGCCGTCCACGCCGCCTGACTCAAAGGATAGCGGATGGAGGCAAGTTCCGGTTTGGCAGCATCCGGTGGCTGCCACTCGTCAGCTGCTGTCAGGAGCAGGTTGTACTCCGTTTCCAGGGCTTCCTGCAGGACGGGGCGGGCGGTTTCTGGGTCTTCTTCGGCAGGCAGGAGGGCATTGATCGTCAGCCAGGCTTCGCCGCCGGATTGCACCAGTTGGTAATGGGGCAGGATGAAGTGCGCCGGGCTAAACACGGCCCAGGTGTTGTCCGGCAGAAAATCATCCCGGAAGGAAAAGCCGCCAAAGAGACGGGGTGCGGCCAACGGTTCGGCTTCGTTCAGGGCGATAGCGTGGTGGAACAGTTCGTGAGCCTGGTGATGGATGGCGGCAAAACGGCCGTCCCCCCAACCCATCAAATCTGTGGCAATACCAACGGCGGCAAAAGTGATCTCATTACGATAATCCTGCCAGTAGAATCGTTCCCGGCCGTCTGCCTGCCGCAAAAAGTCCATCGCCGAAATTCCGGGGCTGGGCATACTGTAGCTGACTAAAATTTCTTCGGGAGATGGGGCTGAATCTCCAATCTCCGATCTCCAATCTCCATTATTCATCAAACCCCACACTCCTGAGCAAAACCGGCAGCAGCGTTTCCATAATGCGGTCTGGTTCCGGTTCGCCCGTGTACACCCAGCGGATGACCACGCCGTAAATTGCTCCCATCCAGGCATAAGAGACCACTTCTGTATCAATTGGCGGGATGTCGCCTACCTCAATCGCTTCCAGCAGGTACGTTTCGATGAGGTTGGCAAAGCGGTCGTTTACCTCATTCCGCTTCTTTTCAAAGGGTGCGCCGAGGCCGACGGCCTGCACCAGCAGAATTTTGGCGGGGCGGCGGTATTGACCGAAGGTATTTAGCGTCGTTTCCAGGGCGAGGCGCACCCGGGCGATCCCCTTTTCTTCCGGGGTGATGGCGGTGGTGACGCGCCGCTCCAGCAGGTCGGCAAACTGGTCTACCAAGGCCAGGAAGAGCCGCTCTTTGTTGGGGAAGTGAAAGTAGATGGAGCCTTTGGAGGTGTGCGATTCTGCGACAATTTCATCCAGGCGGGTATCGTGATACCCTTTTTGGGCAAAAATGTTGAGCGCCGCGTCCAGAATGCGGGATTTGGTGGCGACAGGGTCGCGGGATTTGGTATCGTTGTCCATGATTGTGTTCTTTAGCCGCGGATTGCGCGGATTTTTTGGGATTGGAATCTGCGTCAATCGGTGGTGTAATCTACGGATTATCTTGCTGTCGATTCTTTGAACCGACTGGTCAGTTTATAGTGAGGGAAGGATAACACAAAACGGCCGTTTCGGGTACGGTGAATTTGCCCGCCACTAATGTTTAGGGGAAATTGGTTCTTTTGCAGGGAATCGGCCGGATTCCTACCCTGAGGGCCTGGACGTGACAGGAATTGAAGGCTATGTAACGGCCATTCGCTGAATAGCTAGGAAGGGGGATATGGAATCAGCCGCCAGGTACGGCCTGGACGCGGATGATGAACTGTTCACGGCCGTCAGCGGAACGGCCGTAAAAAGCCCACACCGGTTCCAGCGTCTGCGATTCCGGTTCGTTGTCACTGTTAAACGTGGGCGGCTGTGGCCGGTACAGGTAAACCAGTTCCACCCGCTCAATGATCGCTTTGTCCGGCAAAAGCCCTCCGGCCAGCCCGCCGGGTGACGGCAGTTGCGCTTCATTAAACTGGGGAATCGTCGGAGCGGTGTTGGCGTAAGCTTCAGCCAGTTCACTGACGGCCGTTGCTTGTGCTACTCGGTCGTCAAAAGCAACACCGCGCCGGGAAAGCAGAGGCAGCCCGCCAAAACGATTCACGGGATGCACAATACCGGTCAGCAAGACCTGTTCCTGCTCCAAAATGGGATCGTTGACGTACGCTTCCGGCGGCAGGTCGGGCGGGTTGATGACGTACTGCTGGCCGTCCTCGTGGTCAGTAAAAAGCATGACCTGCTGCCCCTCAACTTCTCCCAGGCTGAAATGACCCAGAAACATCTCCATCTTTTCGTCAGGCCAGGGACGGTCAAAACGGTCTACGGCAATGGCCTGCCGCTCGCCGTTGGGCGGGGCAAACATACCCGCAAACGGGCTTTCCGGGGCGGGCGCGATATGGCCGTATACCCGAATGTGCAGTTCATTGTACGGCGTCATCTCCTCCAGCAGCCCCGGTGCGGCCAGCAGCGGATAGGTTAGCGGATAGGGCGTTTCCGCTTCCGCCTCGTCGTGGACAAAAATAGCTTCCAGCCGTTCCTCACCCGTATCGTTGACCACGCGGTAAAGCTGGACGATGCCGGTTAACGTTACCTCGTCCTCAATTTGGTAAGGATTGACCGGTTTCGGGGGTAAAGCTGTGGGCC
>JALUPA010000636.1 GCA_027054335.1 Ardenticatenaceae bacterium | reverse complement strand
TGGCTGCGTACAAGCAACACGACATGGCCTGGCAAGACGGCCGTGTCCTGGGCTACATCTACAGCGCGGGCCAGGAAGCGGAAGAACTGATCAAGCAAGCGTTCACCCTCTACCTGTCCGAAAACGCGCTAGACCCCACTACCTTCCCCAGCACCCTGCAACTGGAAAAAGAGATCGCGCGGATGACGGCCGATCTGCTGCGCGGCGACGAGCAAGTCGTGGGCAACGTCTCCACCGGCGGCACAGAAAGCATCATCCTGGCCGTCAAAACTGCCAGAGATTGGGCCAGCGCGGAACGGGGCATTGAACAGCCGGAAATGATCCTCAGCCAGACGGCCCACGCCGCCTTCCACAAAGCAGCCCACTACCTCGGCGTCAAACCCGTCGTCGTCCCCTTCCACCCAGAAACCTACCAGGCGGATACGGCCGCCATGCGCGCCGCCATCACCCCGAACACCGCCTTGCTGGTGGCCTCCGCGCCCAACTATTCGCACGGCATTGTAGACCCCGTGCCGGAGATTGCCGCGCTGGCGGTGGAACACAACCTGCTCTGCCACGTAGACGCCTGTATCGGCGGCTTCCAACTGGCCTTCATGCGCCAACTGGGGTACGACGTGCCCGACTTCGACTTCACCGTGCCCGGCGTCACCTCCATCTCCATTGATGTGCATAAATACGGCTACTCGGCCAAAGGCGCGTCCGTCATCCTGCACCGCAGCAAGGAACTGCGCCGCTACCAGATTTTCGCCTGCCTCTCCACCACCGCCTACGCCATCATCAACCCCACCGTCCTCAGTACCAAATCGGGCGGGCCGCTGGCGGCCGCCTGGGCGGTTTTGCGCTACTTCGGGCAGGAAGGCTACCGGCGCATCGTGCGCGAGGTGACGGAAGCGGCGCGGCAGATGATGGACGGAATCAACCAGATGCCTGATTTGCGCGTCCTCGGCCGGCCGGATATGTGCATCTTTGCCGTGGAATCGGACACGCTCAACGTCTTCCAACTGGCGGACGTGATGCGGGGCAAAGGGTGGTATTTGCAGCCCCAATTCTCCGCCGATCCGCTGCGGCCCAACATCCACATCACCGTCAACCACGCCACCGTGCCCCACGTGGCCGAATTTTTGCGCGATCTGGCCGAGGGCGTGGCGGAAACAAAGCAGTTGGAACCGCTGGATATGGCCGTCGTCAAAAGCCAGATTGACGGCCTGCTCGCTACCCTGCCGCCGGAGGAAACGGCCGCCAGCCTGTACGCCCTGGCCGGCATCACCGGCTCCGAGCTGCCGCAGGAGACGGCGTTCATCAACGCCGTCCTCAACGTCCTGCCCAAACCGCTGGCGGAAGACCTGCTGCGAGAATATTTTAACGATCTGTACGTGTAAGAACCTGGGATTGCAAATCCCAGGCTGGTACAGAAAGTACGCTGAAGCGCACTCAGATGGTTGGGCGAATACGATTCCAACGCGCTTATGAACCTTCAAAAATTAAATCGGTAATACGCCTGGCGATTAAAATCGCGGCTACAGTTGCCAAGGCCGCCTTCGCGGTCTAGGTTCTAGTCGGCGCAGGCCGACTTTGCAGCCGTTGGTGCAGTTTCCAACTGCCGCCACCTATTACCGGAATAATTTTTTAACTTCCATTAGCGTGTTTTCTGTCTCAGACGCCGGATTGCATCCGGCGGTAATACGGGCAAAAAATTTTGGCACAAAGACAGAGGTTAAAGAGGTTAAAGTATGATTGAAACAAACCTTGTAAATCTATTGCTTCAGCGGGGGCAAAACCTCTGGCAAGCAAGGCAAACATTTGTCCAATTTACTGGTGATCCTCACGTCGATCAAATGCTCAACGATTTGGATAATACTCCCCATGCCTTTGTTCTCGCTTGCATCATGGACAGACAAATAAAAGCGGAATTAGCATGGCTTATTCCATATCGAATCGCCCAACGGATTGGCGACTTCAGTATATCGGCTCTTGCAGAATTGAGTCCGTCACGAATTGAAGATTTGATGACACGACCAGATCCACTACACCGCTTTCCTTCCAAGATGGCAAGAAATTTCCATGAAGGTGTGCAACATATTGCTATAGCATATCAAGGAGACGCAAGTAATATTTGGGCAGACAAACCATCTAGCGCGACTGTGGTTTATCGATTTCTTGAATTTCGGGGCGTTGGGCCTAAGATTGCAACAATGGCAGCCAATATCTTAGCGCGAGATTTTAAGGTGGCGTTTTCAGATTATTATTCTATTGATATATCTGTGGATATGCACGTTCGCCGAGTATTTACAAGATTAGGTTTGGTTCGCAAAGACGCATCCAATGAGCAGATCATCTATAAAGCCAGATCGCTTTCACCGAAATTTCCAGGCTTGCTAGATTTGCCAACGTGGGAAATAGGTCGAAATTGGTGCAAACCCCGCAAGCCAGAGTGTTCTGCATGTTATATGAATAAGGTTTGTCCGCGGCAGGGAATACAGCAGTGATAGATTAAATTCACGTTGGGCCATGGCATGAAAATATGAATTGGGTATACGATTTCTACGCAAAACAGGCGAAATGGAGCGGCGCGTATTGGGGAGATGTGCTTGATATTCACCGTGAAAAGATATTGGTGGTCAAAGAATTTGCGGGAAGCGAAAATAAGCGGGCGCTCGAATTGGGCGCAGGCGGCGGCCAGCACGCTATTGCGTTAGCCGAATTAGGGTATCAAGTCGTCGCAATCGAAATAGTGACAGATTTAGCGCAACATGCTCGCAAATTGGCGGAGCGCCATAACAACGTTGACGTTGAAGTTGTGGAGGGCGATTTTTACAGCATAGAAATACCAGGAACATTTGATGTCGTATGCTATTGGGACGGCTTCGGTATCGGCACAGATGACGAACAGCGGCAATTGTTGAAAAGAATAAGGAACTGGATAAAGAGAAAAGGACACGCTTTTATAGACGTTTACACGCCGTGGCACGCGGCAAAATCAGCCGGCTATAGCAGCCGGGTTGGGCAAGCAAGGCGTAGATATGATTTTGACGGGGAACAAAGTCGTTGGATAGATAGTTGGTGGCTGGAAAGTAATGAAAATCAGAAGATAACCCAATCGCTGCGCTGTTATTCCCCGGCCGATTTGCGTTTGTTGCTGGAAGGTACAGGGCTGGCTCTGCTGCAAGTTATACCTGGCGGCATGATGAATTATGAAAGCGGCCGTTACGTTCCGAAAACAACGCTGGATAAGGCAATGTGGTATACGGCGGTTTTTACATACCCATAGGACGCAGATTAACGCAGATAAACGCTGATAAAAGACAAAAATCAGCGTCATCATGCGTTAATCAGCGTCCCAAATAAGGAGACGACATCATGGCTGAAATAACTGGCGGTGAACTATTGCTGCGCTGTTTGCACGCGGAAAGTGTGCGCTATATCCACGCCATCACCGATGGCACGTACATGATTTTTCTGGAGGCGCTGGAACGGCTGGGCGAAGAGTTCGGGATGCGCCTGGTTGTGCCCCGGCACGAGGCGGCGGCGGCGCACATGGCGGACGCTTACAGCCGGGTCACGGGGGAACCGGGGGTGGTGATGGCCTGTGCCGGGCCGGGGGCGGCCAATTTGCTCTCCGGCGTCATCTGCGCCCAGGCGGAGAACGTGCCGCTGGTGGCGATTACCACGATGCGGCGCGCGGCCGTAAGCGACGATTACCGGCATACGGGGTCTACGCAGTCGCCGGACCATCTGGCTTTGTTCCGGCCGGCCGTAAAGTGGAACGGCCGTGTCAGCCATTGGCAGCGTATCCCGGACATGGTGCGCCACGCCTTCCGCGTCGCCCTGTCCGGCACGCCGGGGCCGGTACACCTGCTCATCCCCGAAGACGTGCTGGCCCAGACCGGCGACACCAACGACGTCAACATCTGGCCGCCGGAGCGGTATCGCAGCCTGCTCAAGCCGCCCGCTCCGCCCGACCAAATCCGGCAGGCGGCGGAGATGCTGGTCAACGCCGAATTTGTGAACATCCACGCCGGAAACGGGGCCAATCGCGCCGGGGCCGGCCCGGAAATCCTGGCCCTGGCGGAACATCTGGGCTGCGCGGTGACGAACAACGTGACGGCGCGGGGCATCATCCCGGAAGACCACCCGCAGTTGTACCCGCCGCTCTGCATGGCCGCCTTCATGGCCCACCAGCAGGCAGATTTGGTTCTGGCCGTGGGCACGCGCTTTGGCGAACTGGCGATGTGGGGCCGGCCGCCGCTGTGGGGCGATCCGGCCGAGCAGACGACGATCCAGATTGACACGAATCCGGTGAACGTGGGGCTGAACCGGCCGGTGGATTTGCCCCTGATTGGGGATGCGAAAGTGGTGATGGGGCAGTTGCTTACGGCCGTGCGCGAACTGACCCCCCAACGCGACCCTCACCCCAAAATCGCCGAACTGCAAATGGTGAAGGCGCAATGGCAAAAGGAACTGGACGAGGCGGTAGCCGACCTGGAACGCAGCCCGATGCTCACGGGAACCATCCTGCAAATCTGCAACGACTTTTTTGGCGACGAGGCGATTATGACCCTGGACGGGGGGAACACGGTAATGTGGGGGATGCACTACATCATGCCCCGGCGGCAGCAGTCGGTGTTGTACACGGCGAACATGGGCTACCTGGGGACGGGTTTTCCTTACGCGCTGGGGGCCAAGATTGCCGCGCCGGACAGGCCGGTGTACTGCATCACGGGGGACAGCGCTTTTGGCTTTAATATGCAGGAATTGGAAACGGCCGTGCGCCTGAATCTGCCGGTGATTATCATCGTGGCCGTAGACGGGGCGTATGGCATGGAAAAATCGGCGCAGAAGCGGGTGTTTGGCCGGGAAGCGCCCTGGTTCCACCACGATCACGCTCCCGTGCGCTACGATCTGGCGGCGGAGGCGATGGGGGCGCACGGCGAATTTGTGGACAAGGGGGCGGATTTGCTCCCCGCGCTGGAACGGGCGGCCGCTTCGGGGAAAACGGCCGTTATCCACGCCGCCATTGACCCGGAAGCCAACGTTGACCCGCCGGGCATGTGGATTTGGAATGCGGCAAGATCGGGTAAGGTAAGTTTTGGATAACTGTGATGCGTGATGCGTGATGCGTGACCAACTTCTCACGTATCACGCATCACGTATCACGCCAGTCCCGCAGGAAAAACCATCGTGAAAACCATGTACCTCGACATCTCCATCCCCCGTATCGCCCTGACGCGGTTGTTGGGGCGGGTGTGGCGCGGGGCGTATTATGCGCGGACGTCGCCGCTGCATCTGGCGGAGATGGCGGACCCGCCCCTGCCGGCCCCAGATTGGGTGCGGATACGCAACCGGATGTGCGGCATTTGCGGCAGCGATTTGCACCAGTTGTTTGTGGATGCGGGGCTGGACGTGGCCCCGGTGGCCCTGCCGTCGCACAAGCGCATCTATCTGGGGCATGAGATGGTGGGGGAAGTGGTGGAAGTGGGCGCGGCCGTGACCGATTTCCAAATTGGCGACCGGGTGACGCGCTGGGGCCGGGCGGACGACTGCCGGGCGCGGGGTCTGCCCGATTTGTGCCCCGCCTGCGCCAGAGGCCACCGCGTCTTGTGCCAGCGGGCGGCCGAACCGCGGGCGCACCATCCCATTGGCGGCGGCTTTGGCGACAGTTTCATCACCCCGGCGGCCACGCTGCTGCCCGTCCCGGCGGCGTTGGCGGATGAACAGGCGATCTTTACGGAACCGACGGCCGTTGCCATTCACGCCGCCTGGCGGCACACGCCGCAGCCGGGGGACAAGGTGTTGGTGCTGGGCAGCGGCCCCATCGGTTACTTGCTGATGCAGGTATTGCAGATTGTGCAGCCGGATTGTGAGGTGACGGCCGTAGCCCAATTCCCCTGGCAGGCGGAAATTGCCCGGCAGTTGGGCGCGGCGCACGTCTTTCTGGCCGGGGAAGATGGGTATGAGGCCACCGCCCGCCTGACCGGGGCCAAACTGTACGGCCGGGGCCGGAACCGGATGCTCTTGGGCGGCTTTGACGTGATTTACGACGTGGTGGGCATCCCGGCGACGCTGCAAAACGCCCTGCGCTGGACGCGGGCTAGGGGCACGGTCGTTCTGGTAGGCGTCTACCTGCACCGGATGCAGGTTGATCTGACCCCGGTCTGGCATCAGGAAGTGAGCCTGGCGGGGGCCATCGGCCATGACGTGGTAAACTGGCGGGGCGAAGAGATTTCCACCTTTGACCTGGCAATGCGCTGGATGGCGGCGGGGAAGATTGACACGGAGACGCTGCTGACACACACGTTTCCCCTGGCGGCTTACAAGGAGGCGTTTGCTACGGCCGTGGACAAGCGGACGCACCGTTCAATCAAGGTAGCTTTTCAAATGGATCAGTAGGGCGATTTGGCAAATCGCCCAACACAGGAGGCAAAATGGCGACGACAACAGGAGAATATGCCACACGGCGGGAGCGGTGGGCCTGGTATTTGTACGATTTTGGCAATTCGGCGTATGCGGCCGTGGTGCTGCTGGCCGTTTATTCCGCCTACTTTCAAGGCAAAGTAGTCGGCGGGCCGGAGGGATCGCGCCTGTGGGGGCTGGCGGTGGGGATCGCCATGCTTATTGTGGCCGTCACCTCCCCCATTCTGGGCACAATTGCCGATTTTTCCGGGGCAAAGAAGAAGTTTCTGTTTTTCTACACGGCGATGGCGATCTTGTTCACCGCCGGGCTGTTTTTTGCCGAACCGGGACGGGTCGCTTTGGGGATGGGCTTCTTCATCCTGGCGGAGATTGGCTACCGCAGCGCCCAGGTTTTTTACAACGGCTTCCTGCCGGAAATCGCCTCGCCGGAAGATTTGGGGCGGGTGTCGGGCAACGGCTGGGCGGTAGGCACGGCCGGGGGCATCGTCTGCCTGCTCATCATTTTGCCCCTGATTGTGGCCCTGGGCGGGGACGGGACGTTTATCGTACGGCTGTCGTTGGTGATTACGGCCGTGTTCTTCGCCCTTTCCGCCGCCCCCCTCTTCCTCTGGCTGCCGGAAAGAGCGGCCAAACAACAACTGCCGGACGGGGAAAATTACCTCAGCCTGGCCTTCAAGCGGCTGGGCAAAACGATCCGCACCGCCCGCCAGTTCCGCGAATTTCTCAAATTTATGCTCGCCTTTCTCGTTTACAACGACGGCGTGATTATGGCTCTGGATTTTGCGGCGATCATTGGGGCAGTGCTGTTTGGCATGGATCAGCAAGGGTTGATTGTGTTTATCATCGTGGTGCAGATTACCAACGTGATCGGGGCGTTCGTGTTCGGCCGTTTGGTGGATTCGCTGGGGGGCAAACGGTCGCTGATTATCTCCATTGTGTTGATGATGGTCGTGGTGCTGGCCCTCTACTTCAACCAGACACAAACCGGCTTCTTCATCATTGGCGCGTTGGCCGGGTTTGCTATGGCCGGCACACAGTCGGTCAGCCGAACGATGGTCAGCATTTTCAGCCCGCCGGGGAAAAGCGCCGAGTTTTACGGCTTTTTCGCCGTCGCCGGCCGTACCTCCTCCTTTATCGGGCCGACGGTGTACGGGTTTATCGCCGCGGAAGCGGCCTTGTGGTACCTGTCGCAGGGACAGGACCCCGTTCTGGCAGAACAAATGGGGCAGCGGCTGGCAATTCTTTCCATTGCCGCCTTCTTCCTGATCGGCTTGTTCGTGCTGCTGTTTGTGAATGAAGATAGGGCAAGAGAGGCGGCGGGGGATACGGCCGTGGCGGATTGACAATTAATATACGGGACAACTATACTGTTTGTTAGCCTAAATCATGCAATATTTATGTACACGACAAGGAAATATGACCCTTAGCAGCTTTTTTGTTTCAATTCGTCATAACAATTCGACTCATAATTGGATTCTCAATTCCCATGATTCAGGGGATGTGACAATTGATACTCTAGCGCAAGTTCTTGCAAATAATATCGTCAGATTTCGTTGTAGAAGGTGTCTTCAACACTTTGAATCATGGAAAAATAAAGCTGAAAATGACATCCCTCTGAATGACGCTTCTAAGCAAGCCCTTCGAGCGTTTCTTGGCCCTACTTTCGGTACTCCTGACCACGAATACCGTGAGCCAAACATTGACCATCTAGAAGGATTTGTTGGAGAGTGGCTCTGGTATTTTCTAAGCATAGAGAATCCTACCGAAACCATACTCCATAAAGTACCACCAGGTTTCAAGTCCACAGACCCAGGTGGTGATGCACTCCTCATTCACCGACTTATCGGAAATGAATTACTTTTCCGCCTTTGGGAAATGAAAAAGTTTGCTCCAAAAGCAACTGATAGCACACAACAACTTAACTCAACAGTAAATAGGGCTTATTCTCAGCTAAATTCTAGCAATTTTTCCAGACAAAGCTGGAAAAGTGAAGCCCCTTCGGCTCTAGTTTATCCATTTAGTGGACAAGAAAAGGCGGGGAAAGTAAGCTGACTTCAAAAACAACACCAATTGTAGGAGAAGTCAGAGATGCTTACCTTACCCCAAGAAATGATGAGCGTGATTTTAC
>JALUPA010000635.1 GCA_027054335.1 Ardenticatenaceae bacterium | reverse complement strand
GCTCTGGGGGAGATCGCCCCCCAACTCATCATCCTGGAAGACCTGCACTGGGCCGACCAAAACACCTTGGACGCCCTCACCTACCTGGCGCGCCGCCTGGCAGACAGCCGCATTCTGCTGCTAGGCAGTTTTCGCCAGGAAGAAGCCCAGGAAAATGAAGGCGTGTGGCGCGGCCTGCAAGCCATCGAAGCCGCCGGACTGCGCCTGCGCCTGCGTCTGACTCCTCTGGCAGCGGATTCGGTAGCTGAACTGGTGCGGCAAGGCTTGGACATGCCGGACATCGCACCCCGTTTCAGCCAACGTATCTACCGGCAGTGTGGCGGTAACCCGTTCCACGTGCTGGAAACCTTGCGCGCCTTGCACGATAACGGCCTGCTCTACCGGGATGAGCAGGGCGGCTGGCACACCCCTTATGACGACGCCACCAACGACTACGCCGAACTGCCCATCCCCGCTGTCAGCGAGCAGGTTATCCGGCAGCGCCTTGACCGGCTCTCCCCGGAGGCCCAACTGACGGCGCAAACGGCCGCTCTCATTGGCCGGGAGGTGGATTTTTTGCTGCTGGAAACGGCCGTTCCCCTGGAAACCCGCCAGACGTTGGCCGCCCTGGGGGTGTTGGTGCAGCGGCAATTTTTGCAGGAAACGGCCGTCGGCTACCAATTCAGCCACGACCAGATACGCCATACCCTGCTGGGCGGCTTGTCCTCCAATTTGGCGCAGGAACTGCACGGCCGTATCGCCGTCGCCCTGGAGCAATACCAGCCTGACCAACCGGAACAGTTGGCCTGGCATTACGCCGCCGCAGAAAACGCCGAAAAAGCCATCCGGTACAACCAGGCCGCCGCCGCCCGGGCCCGGCAAAACCACGCCCTGCAAACCGCCCTCGATTATCTCAACCAGGCCATCCGCTTCCGGCCGCCGGACGACTTGCTGTACGCACTCCTCACCCGGCGGGAAGAATTGCACAACACGCTGGCCCGCCGGGAAGCCCAGGCAAACGACCTGGCGCAAATGGACAAACTGGCCCGGATGCCGCAGCGCCAAATTGAAACCCGCCTGCGCTATGCCCGCTGGCACATGGAACAAAGCCGCTTTGTCCAGGCCCGCCAGGAAGCGGCCGCCGCCAAAGAGATTGCCGAGCAGATCGGAGATACGGCCGCCATCGGTCAGGCGGAGATGGTTCTCTACGACGCCATCTACACCCAAAGTGGCGACATCGAAGCCGCCCGCGTCCACTTGGAACGCGCCCGCGCCTGCTTCCGCGCCGCTGGAGACGACAATGCCGAAGCGGACACCTGGCTGGCCGAATCTCGCCTGCTCAGGGGGGCCAGCGATTACGATCAGGCAGCTGCCATCCTGCAGAAAGCTTTGCGGCAGCGTCAGGCAGCCGGCGACCTGCCCGCCCAGGAATATATCCATTGGCAGTTGGGCACCATCGGCATGGAGCAGGGAAACGCCGCTCAGTCGGACAGACATTTCCGCCGCGCACTGGAACTGGCCCAAACCATCGGCCACCGTTACCGGGAAGCGGTCATTCACGTTAATTGGGGCAACCTGCTTTGGATGCAGGGCAAATTTCCCCGGACGCTGGAACATTACCGGGAGGCGCTCAACATTCTGGCAGAGACGGGGCAGCGGCGGGCCGAGGCGCAAATACTGGCTAATCTGGCTTCCATGCAGTGCGCCTTGCTGGGGGATTATGAAACGTCTACTGCCAACGCCAACAAATCGTTAGCCTATTATCGGGAAGTGGGCGATGAGATTGGTATCGGTCAGGCGTTGTCCATTCTAGGGCAAATCGCCCTGAATCAACAGGATTGGGCCGCCTCCCGCCGCTATCTGGCAGAAAGCGCGGAGTTTCTGGCGCACGTCGGTGAAAAGTTTATCCGCGTTCAGGTGTACCGCACGCTGGCGCAGCTGGCGGTGGAAGAGAAAAATCCGGCGGCCGGCTGGGAGCCGTTGACGGAAGCGGAACAGTTATGCCGGGAAGCGGGGATAGCTTCGCTGCAAGCCAGCATAATGGCGCTGCGCGGCCTACTTCTGCTGGAGGAAGGGCAGTGGCCCGCTGCGCTGGAGGCGACAACGGAAGCGGTAAACAGCCTGATGACGGGCAGCGATCAGGCATATCTGATTTATTACTGGCACAGTCTGGCGTTGGAGGGTAACGGCCGTGCTGCCGAAGCCGCCGCGGCCATAGAAAAAGCGTATCAACTGCTGCAGAAAGCCATCAACGGCCTGACGCCGGAACAGCAGGAGCGTAGTCTGAACCAGATACCGGAACACCGGCAAATAGTTGCCGCCTGGCAGGTGCAGCAAGCCCGTAAACAAACAGTCTGGCTGCCGCCGGCCAACGCCCCCTCCCGCAGCGTTGCCCAAAAAGACCTCATTGCTGTTGCCTGGACGCCCCATTTGCCGGAAGACGACCGGGTACCCGGCAAAAAAGCGCGTCGCCAACATCAGTTGCGCCGCCTCCTGGCCGAAGCCGAAGCCCAGGGCGCAGCCGCCCCCATTTACAAACTGGCTCAGGCCCTCAAGGTCAGCGAAGGCACGATTAAGCGGGATTTGGCCGCCCTGCGCGGGAAGGGTGAGGGGGTGAGGGAGTGAGGGGTCCCCACTACAAGACTACTCGACTACCCGACTAAAATGATCCGTACCCCAGTACTACTCCTCTCCCGTTTGAGACAAGCATAAGACAATCATATGGCATAGTAATCCTGTTTTTATTGACAAACTTACGTTAGGCAACCAAACAGGAGATTGCTATGTTCAAAAAATTAGTTTTTATCTTATCTGTACTCCTGCTGCTGGCCGCTTGCGGCGGCAGCGAAGGTGATGTTGAACCAACAGCCGCCCCCACAAATCCGCCAGAAACAGCCCCAACCGAAGCGCCGCCAACTGAAGCGCCTGCCCCCATAGAGGAAGCAGTCACTCCGTCAGACGGTGCCGTGACCAGCCTGGAAGATGTGAAAACGGCCGTTATCCAAATCGAAGCCGAAGGCACCTTCCGCGATCCGGAACAGGGATTGCTGCTGAACGCCGCCGGGCGTGGTTCCGGCCTTATTATTGATCCCAGCGGCATTGCTATTACCAATAATCACGTCGTCGCCGGGGCCGCCCTGCTCAAAGTGTGGGTAGGCGGTGAAAGTGAACCGCGTAATGCTAAAATTCTCGGCGTTTCCGAATGCTCCGACCTGGCCGTCATTGATATTGAAGGGGACGGCTACCCGTACCTGAGTTGGTACGATGGCGATCTCAGCGTTGGTCTGGACGTGTACGCGGCCGGCTTCCCCCTCGGCGACCCGGAATATACCCTGACGCGGGGCATTATCTCCAAAGAACGGGCTGACGGCGAAACAGGCTGGGCTTCCGTAGATTACGTCATTCAGCACGACGCCACCATCAACCCCGGCAACTCCGGCGGCCCCCTGGTGACGGCCGACGGGCAAATTGTGGGCGTTAACTACGCCGGGGCCAGCGGCGTAGACCAATACTTCTCTATTGCCCGCGACGAAGCCATTGCGATCAGCGATATTTTACGGCAGGGGCAGGATTATGAATCTATCGGGATTAACGGCCGGGCCATCGCCGATCCCGAATCCGGCTTGTACGGCATCTGGGTTTCTTCCGTGGAATCCGGCACACCGGCCGATAAAGCCGGGGTGCAGCCGGGCGACATCATCACCCAACTGGAAGGACTGGTCCTCTCCACCGACGGTACCATGGCTGACTATTGCGACATCCTGCGCACGCGGGAAGCGACAGACACGATGGCTATCGAAGTGCTGCGTTACGATACCCAGGAAGTGTTGGCCGGGCAGCTTAACGGCGACCCGCTGGCGCAGCGCTACTCCTTTGCCCAGGAATTACAGGAGGAGGTGGCGGCGGAACCGGCCGGTGATTCCGGCAGCGCCGTACCCCAATCCTATACTTACCGCACCGTCAGTGACGATTCCGGCCTGCTGGTGGTGGACGTGCCGGAACAATGGGGCGACGTAGACGGCAGCGCCTGGACGGTGGACGGTGAAGCGATTGGCGTTTCTGTCAAGGCTGCGCCCAACATCAACGATTTTGACAATACCTGGACAACCCCCGGCGTTTTCTTTGCCGCTTCCGCTTCCATTGCAGAGCAGATGAGCGTGAACGACGTGCTGGACGCCTTCGATTTCAGCGCGGACTGTCAGTACCAGGGACGCACCGACTACAGCGACGAGGTATTCACCGGCGTCTACGACGTGTGGAGTAACTGCGGCGGCCAGGGCAGCACCCTGCTTACACTTTCCGCCATGCCCCAAACCCAGGATTACACCGTCCTGGTCATCACCCAGATTGTCTCAGACGCTGACCTGGAAGCGCTGGATTACATTTTGAACAGTTTTAACGTGGTGGCGGGGGAGTGATTGGTGATTGGGTAATTGGGTAATTGGAGATTGGTAATTGGCGTTTGCGCAATCTCCAATCTCTAATCTCTAATCTCCAATCCCCAATCCCCAATTTCCCCCAGGAGATTCATTGTGAAAAACAAACTTTTCATCTTTCTCTCTTTTTCAATAGCCGGGCTGGCCCTGACTGCCTTGCTCCTGTCTATTTTTGCCCGGGCGCAAGCGGCCCCGGCAAATACATTTACGGTAAATAGTACCTTTGATGACGTGCTGGCCGGCGACGTCAATCTTGGCGATGGCTCTTGCCAAACTCTCGGCGGGGAATGTACGCTGCGGGCGGCTATTGAGGAAGCAAATGCCCTGCCCGGCGCAGACGTCATTGAGTTCAACGGACCAATGACCATTACGATTAGCGCTGCGGCCGGCCAACTGCCAACCATTACCGACACGCTGACAATTGACGGCGGCAGCGCGTGGGACTACAGCAACAATATTCCCGGCGTAACGCTGGACGGCAACAATCAGTTTATGGACGGTTTAGTCCTGAATGCCGGCAACAGCGTTATCCAGGGGCTTTACATCCACAATTTTGATGGTAGCGGCATTCGGCTGCGCGGCAGCGCCAATACTGTTGGCGGCTCGGTTATGGAAAACGCCAACGTTATTTCCGGCAATGATACAGGCATTACCCTTGACGCGCCCGGCGCGCAAAATAACGTTGTGCAGGGCAATATCATTGGCCTCACCCCCCTTGCCAACGCCAAAGAAGGTAACATGACCGGTATTTTCATCAGCGATGGCGCATCCGACAACCTGATCGGCGGCGCGACTCAGGCGGAAGGCAACTGGATTGCTGGAAATACAGAGGACGGCGTGGTTATTCGAGGAACCGGTACGAACAATAACAGGTTGGGAGCCAACACAATCGGCCACGCCACAGGCGCTTTGGGCAATACGAAGAACGGGATTCTTATTCAAAACGATCCGGCCGGTACAGTTATTGGCGGCGCTGCCATGACTCTGGCCGGCAATGATATTTCCGGAAATGGTATTTCCGGTATTTACGTCAACTGGGACGCTGTCAATGCGGCCGGCGCGCAAATAGAAAACAATACCATTACTGGCAATGCCAGCAGCGGCATAATTATTTTTGGCGCCAATACGCAGGTTATCAGCAACATCATTCACAGCAATGCAGCCGGAGGCGTTTACATAAACGGGGTTTCGACGACGGCGACGGGCAACAAATTGTCCCGCAACAGTATTTACAATCACGCCGCTCCCCTTTATTTAGGCATTTCTTTGCTGAATAACGGCAATAATGAACTGGCCGCTCCGGTTATCACTACGGTTACAGGCAGCGGAGCCGCCGGGACGTCTGGCTGCGCCTCGTGCGCGGTGGAGGTGTTTTCTGACTACGCTGACGAAGGCCGGTTTTACGCAGGTTCAACAACAACGGACAGTAACGGCGACTGGAGTTTCAGCGGCGCGCTTTCCGGCCCTTATGTGACGGCGACGGTAACGGACAGCAATAACAATACGTCGGAGTTTTCCACACCCAAAGGGCTGCGTTTGTTGTATCTCCCGCTGATTATCAAACCGTAACAGGCGGATTGGTAGAAGATATCGTTGGCGCGAAGAGGAAGTATGGAAAAAGGAGACCGTTTGGTGAAAGATATTTTTGTGCTGCGCCTGTGGCGGAAGAGTGATGATCCGCTTTTCTGGCGTGGGGAGGTACAGCATGTAAACAGCGGCGAAAAGCAGTACGTGCATTCGGCGGGAGATTTGCTGGATTATCTGCAGCGGCAGTTGGCGGAACCGGAGGAACGGCCGTCTGATAAAGACGGGTTGCGGTAATCGGTAATTTTAGTAATTTGGTAATTATGTAATTGAGTAAATGGAGAGTTCATAATGAATCATAAAATAATGCGAATGACAGGAATTTTGTTGGCGGTGGCTGCGGCTGCGGCCGTGCTTGCTCTGGGCATCAACTGGGCGCAGGCGGAGGGCGCGGCCGCGCCGGTTCAGGCGACGGCGGCGCAAACAAGCGCCGCCTTTACCTATCAAGGACAGTTGGTTTATAACGGTACGGCCGTTAATGGCACGTGCGACCTCACCTTCCGGCTGTATGACAGCGCCGGTAACGGCGCAAACCAGATTGGTCTTAACCAACAAAAACCCAATGTTTCCGTTAACGACGGCCTGTTCACCGTTGCTCTTGACTTTGGCGACGGCGCTTTTTCCGGCGACGCCCGCTATTTGCAAATTGGCATCAACAGTTGTACCAACGGAGCCAGCAGCGTAACCCTCCCTTTGATTGAGCTGACAGCCGCTCCTTACGCCCTCGGTTTGCGGCCGGGCGCCGTCATCAGCGGCAGCACAGGCACCATGCTTACCGGCTGGTCCGAAAGCGATTCTACAGCCGCCATTGGCCTGTATGGTTACGCCAAATCCAGCAGCTATGCCGCCTATGGCGTCATGGGCGAAGTCAGCGCCGCCGGCGGCGCTGGCGTTTACGGTAAGAGCCCATACAGCGGCGTTGACGGTCTGGCCACAGCAACCAGCAACACCAGCTTTGGCGTTACCGGCGAGAGCAGGTCCAGTGACGGTACCGGCGTATATGGCTGGGCTTCAGCCGCCAGCGGCACAACCTATGGGGTGTATGGGGAAGCAAATTCCCCGAATGGTTACGGCATTTATTCCAAAGGCAACGCCTACGTGCAAGGGCAGCTTGCCTGGTCGCCGCTGACCAGTTACATATCCCTCCCGGCGGCCGCATTCACCCCATACGACAATAGTTACGCTTATACCAACGACGGCCATACGCTTACACCCGGGAATAGTTCGTCTGCATCTTACCTTGCGCCGGTACAGCTGCCGCAAGGAGCCACTGTTACCGACTTCACTTTCTACTGGACAGATTGTTCAAATGATAACGGGTACGCCAGGTTGTATCGTATCGATCTGGCAGGGAGTGAAATCTCAATGGTTTCTCCTGTCTCCACATCTGGCGGCAGCAGCGGCGGCGGCGGCGGCAGTTGCTCAACCAGTTCTTCCAACAGCACAACTATAAGCTCGGCTGGCATTGATAACGAGAGGTATGCCTATTACGTATGGCTTAACCTGCCCACAGACACCAATGGGGCGACGGTAAAGGCGCATGGCATAGTTATTGAGTACACGATTGACCGGCCGTATTAAGGTTCGCGCCAGATTGGTTCAATCTCCAAAGATTGAACCAGTCTAAGGAGACAAATCTCATGCACAAATGGAAACGATACATAACTCTCCTGGCGCTGCTGGCCTTGTTGGTAACCGGCGGCGGGGCGCTGCTGGCGCAAACCGGCGGCGGCTACGACCTGACCTGGTGGACGGTAGACAGCGGCGGCAGCGCAGTCTCTGGCGGCGGCTATACCCTCACGGGCACGGCCGGGCAGCCGGACGCGGCGGCCGTCAGCGGCGGCAGTTACACCCTGTCCGGCGGGTTCTGGCACGGCGGCAGCAGCGGCAGCTCTGTTTATCTGCCGCTGATTATCAAATGACGATGTAGGACAAGTTTGCAAACTTGTCCTACGCGCCCAACGGAGGCAAAATTATGTTAACTCACAGCAAGGCAAAACGTCTGGCAGCGTTTTTACTGGCGGCCGGGCTGGTGGCGGCCGGGCTGCTGGCCGGCATTGGCTGGGCGCGGGCGGCTGGCGCGGCCCGGCCGGCGCAAAGCGGCGCGGCCGCCGCCGGAACCGCCTTTACCTACCAGGGCCAACTGACCAGCGGCAGTTCCCCCGTCAACGGAACGTGCGACATGCAGTTCAGCCTGTACGACGCCGCCAGCGGTGGCAGCCAGATTGGCGCCACCCAAACCAAAAGCGGCATCTCCGTCAGTGACGGTTTCTTCACTACAGAACTGGACTTTGGCAGCGGGGCGTTTGACGGGAACGCCCGCTACCTGCAAATCGGCGTCAAATGCGCCGGCGAGAGCAGTTATACAACCTTGAACGGCCGCGTTCCCCTCAACCCCGCCCCCTACGCCATTCACGCCGCCTCCGCCCAATGGCTGGAACTTGACGGCGCGCCGGTTCTGCGCCCGGAAGCCACCGGCAACACGCCCAACCTCATTGGCGGGTACAAGAACAACAACGTCACCGCCGGCGCCGTCGGCGCAGTTATCGGCGGCGGGGGGATAACCGGCA
>JALUPA010000634.1 GCA_027054335.1 Ardenticatenaceae bacterium | reverse complement strand
GCCCACACCCACCCTGGAACCAACGTCGGACGCCACCGCGCCACCGGAAACAATCACGCCGCCGCCTACGGAAACAGCTACCCCGTCGGGCTAGTCTTCAAGCACTCTTGCGGAAAACTGGCGGCGGCTTAACGTCATCAGACAGCGTGCTGCCTACCTGAGCATCACGCGCGGGAATGACGACGGGGAGATAGCAGTCTTCCTGTTGGGGCCAGGTTACGTATTGTCGCTTTATAAATTTGCGAAAGGTGCGGGCCAAATGCGGTTTGCTATTTGCCCTGTCTTTTGAGTACAATGCGTCATTGGTTAATAGAATTGTTCCTGGAGGAACATGTTTGTCAAACAAACGTGAGTGACAAGAGGAGTTGTTATGAACAAAGAAATTATCAGCACAAAAGATGCACCGGCGGCCGTAGGGCCGTATTCACAAGCGGTGAAAGTGGGCAATCTGATATACACGGCCGGGCAGATACCGCTCGACCCGGCAACGGGCAAACTGGTTCAGGGTGACATCGCCGTGCAGACGGAGCGGGTGATGCAGAATTTGCACGCGGTGTTGGCGGCTGCCGGTTCCAGCCTGGACAACGTGGTAAAGACGACCGTCTTCCTGACGGATATGGGGCATTATCGAGCGGTGAATGAAGTGTACGGCCGTTACCTGGCAAACAATCCCCCCGCCCGTTCTGCTATCCAGGTGACTGCCCTGCCGCTGGGAGCGTTGATTGAAATTGAGATGGTGGCGGTGGCTGGAGATTAATCCGCAGATTACGCAGATGCCGCAGATTAACATAAAAATCTGCGCTAATCTGCGAAATCTGCGGATTCCTCTATATTATGTCCTCACAAACGATTCTGGTTGTAGATGATGAAGCCAATATCCGTGATTTGGCCCGCTTGTACCTGGAGAAGGATGGCTACCAGGTGGAAACACTGGGCAACGGCGCGGCGGCGCTGGAACGCATCCGGCAAAACGCCCCGGCGCTGCTGGTGCTGGATTTGATGCTGCCGGAGGTGGATGGCTGGGAAGTGTGCCGCCGCATCCGGGCGGAGAGCAATCTGCCCATCCTCATGCTCACTGCCCGTGACGATGACATTGATAAAATTGTGGGGCTGGAGATGGGGGCGGACGATTACATGACGAAGCCGTTTAACCCACGGGAATTGGTGGCGCGGGTGCGGGCCATTTTGCGCCGGGCGGATACGGCCGTCGCCCAATCACCTTCGCAAAGCCGCACCATCGGTAACGTTACCCTTAACCCTTCCAGCCGGGAAGCTACCGTCAACGGCGAGCGCGTCACCCTGCGCAGCAAAGAGTTTGACCTCCTGCTCGCCCTCATGGATCATCTCAACCAGGTCTTGTCGCGGGAACAATTACTTGATCTGGTCTGGGGCTACGAATTTTACGGCCAGACCCGCACGGTAGACGTTCACATCGCCCACCTGCGCGACAAGTTGAGCGAGAGTAATTTGAGTATTGAAACTGTTTGGGGGATGGGGTACAAGTTGATTGAGAAAGAGTAGCCGTTTGTAGGGCGATTTTGCAAATCGCCCGGTGAACGATTTACAAAATCGTTCTACAGTTTTCCCAAAAATCTTCCAGTTCTACACCCAGACCGTTTGCCAATCGGTTGACATAAGCGTAGTGGCCGGTGATCTGGTTGATGTCCAGAATGTCCCGAGCAGAGAAACCGTCATCGCCCTGCGTGATGACGTCGGCTTCGATTTAAGCTCATCTGCGCAAGCTGCGTCATCTGCGGATTCTTTTTCTTGCCAATACGTTCAGGCTCAGCCACAATGATAGGCATGTTCTGGCAATTAAGCACCATTTTCTTCAACGTGATCGTGCCGGTTTTTGCAGTTGTGGCGATTGGCTGGCTGGCGGGGCCGCGTTTGGGGCTGGAAGCGCGGACGCTGGCCCGGCTAGCTTACTACATTTTGATTCCGGCGTTTGTATTTGACGTGATGAGTACGGCCGTCATCCAATCCGGTTTAGCGGTGCAGATGATTGGCTATATTTTAGTGGTTCACCTGGCGGTGGCGCTGCTGGCCTTTTTCCTGGCGCGGGGGCTGGGACGGCCGTCTCCCGTAGTGGGCGCTTACGTTGTCATTGCCGTTTTTGGCAATGTAGGTAACTTTGGCCTGCCCCTGATTGAGTTTCGCCTGGGGGAAGCGGCGCTGCCTTACGCCACCATCTACTTTTTAGCTATCGTGGTGATTGCCTTTGTCATCAGCGTAGCGGCAGCCAATTGGGTGCGCGGCGGCAGCGTGGCAGCGGTTACAGCCGTTTTCAAAACCCCGGCGCTGCTGGCCCTCCTGCCTGCCCTGCTGGTGAACAGTGGGGACATCACGCCGCCCCTGCTGGTGAGCCGCATTGTGGGGCTGCTGGCGGCGGCGATGGTTCCCGTGATGCTCCTGGCGCTGGGGGTGCAGTTGGCGGCGGCGCACCGGCTGCATCTGAACCGGGACGTGATTGCCGCCTCTTCCATCCGTCTGTTGGCCGCGCCGCTGCTGGCCTTTGCTCTGGCTATCCCTTTTGGTCTGAGCGGATTGGCGCGGGGGGCAGGTATCTTTCAGGCCAGTATGCCGACGGCCGTTCTGGCCACCATCATTGCCCTGGAATATGATTTGCTGCCGGATTTTGTGACGACGGCCGTGCTGTTTACCACGTTAGTCAGCGCCATCACCTTAACCGTGGTCATGGCATTGGTTTAACTTCACCGCGGAGAGTGCGGAGGGTGCAGAGATTTTTTCTGCGGTCAGACAAAAATATGAAAGAACAACCAGCTATCCAATTGAATAATTTGCGTAAAACGTTTGGCCGCCGTAAACGGAAGGTAGCAGCGGTGCGGGGGATTGATTTGACGGTGCCAGCCGGATTGGTTTACGGGTTTTTAGGGCCAAACGGGGCGGGTAAAAGCACCACGATTCGCATGATTATGGATTTGATACGGCCGTCTGCCGGGGAGGCGCTGGTGTACGGCCGTAACGTGCAAAAGGATCACGCCATCTTGCAGCGAGTCGGCGCATTGGTGGAAGGCGCGGCCTTTTACGGCTTCCTCACGGGGCGGCGCAATCTGGAAGTTTTGGCCCGCACCGGCGGCGTTTACGACGCCTTGCGCATGCAAAACTTGCTGGAACAAGTGGGTCTGGCTGACCGGGCTGACCGGCTAGTAAAAGGGTACTCCACCGGCATGAAGCAGCGTTTGGGCCTGGTGGCGGCGCTGCTGAATGATCCCGAGCTGGTGATTCTGGATGAACCGACCAATGGGCTTGATCCGGCCGGCATCCAGGAAATGCGCGGCTTTATCCGCGACCTGGCAGACGAGCAGGGCAAGACGGTTTTCCTTTCCAGCCATCTGTTGGGCGAAGTGGAGCAGGTGTGTGACCGGGTGGCGATTATCAATCAGGGGGAGATTGTCAGCGAAGGGCGGGTGGCGGATTTGCTGGCGGGTCAGTCGTCGCTGTTGTTGGATGTGGGGGAGGTGGAGCGGGCTACGGCCGTGCTGCAATCGCGCTGGCAAGTTTCGGCAAATGGTAAATGGCTGGCGGTGACGGCCGGGCGTACCGAAACGCCGGAACTGGTGGAATTGCTGGTGGCCCAAAACGTCGCCATTTATGAAATTCGTCACCAGCAGCAAAGTCTGGAACAATTTTTCCTGGATGTGACGGCAGAAAAGGAGATTGGAGATTGAGAGATTAGAGATTGGCACAATCTCCAATTTCCTAATCTCCAATCTCTAAATGGACAACATTATGTTAAATCTTTATCGAGCCGAACTACTTAAAATTGTGGGGAACCGATGGGTGACCGGTTTTACTTTGTGGCTGTTCCCTGTAGGCGCGCTTGGGGCTGTTCTTCTTCTGGCGTTTCTGTCGTTAGTAGTGGATGATTTTGCCGCTCAGTTTTTTCGGGAGCCGCCGCTCTGGACCAATACGATGATTAGTGTCTGGAATTTTCCTACGAATATTTTGGGGCAGATGTTTTTGATTGGGCTGACGGCCGTTACCTTTGCCGGTGAGTATCAATGGGGGACGTGGAAAAACACCATCCCCCGCTGCCGACGCGCGGCCCTCATCCTGGTCAAGTTTCTGGCCCTGGGCGCGCTGGTTTTGTTCGCGTTTGTTCTCATGTCCCTTATTTTGGGATTGGGTTACGGTTTGATTGCTAAAGTTGGCGGCGTATCGTTTGGTCCGGCTATTACGCAAAAGACGCTGGCCGATTTTGCGCGGGATTACGGCTTTCAGGCGTTTGTCTCTTTTCTCACGGTGCTGATTACTGCCATTTACGCCGCGTTTGCCGCCATGTTGACTCGTTCTATTTTGGGCGGCGTGATGGTTGGGCTGGGCATCGTGGTTGTAGAACCGATTTTGTCCTTTTTGTTAGCTCCCCTTGCCTTGAATTATGATTGGGCATTTTTACTTACATTTATGCGTCTCACGCCTACCTATAACATCGGTAACGTTACTTCCTGGGTGGTGGAAGGTAAATCTAATATCATAACTGCCTCCTTCTATGAAGCGCAGGGACTAACTCCGCCGGCCGACAGCCTCGGTTTTTCTTTGTTGGCGCTGACGGCCTGGGTGGTTTTGGGTATTGGTCTTATCTTGTGGTTGTTTCAGCGTCAGGACATCAATTCATAGGGGGGTGACAGCGAATTGGGAAAAGAACGAATTTTATTTTTGTTGGTTGTTTTGTTGTTGGCGGCTTGTCAGGGAGATGTGTCACCAGCGCCACTGCCTACGGCCGTACCCTCCACCGCCACATTCCTGCCGCCAACGGCAGCAAATACGGCCTCATCCCCTACCACACGTCTCCCGCCAACGGCCGTGAGCACCCCCATCCCCCTATCCGCGCCTCCCACTCTTTCCGAAGTCCCTGTCACCGAAATCCCCCTCACCGACCCCCTCGCCCGGCGGAATGCGGAAATTTCCGGGCTGGCCTGGTACGGCGACACGCTCATCCTCCTGCCGCAGTATCCCGATTTCAACGGCCGCGGCCCGGCGGACGGCTACGTGTACGCTCTGCCCCGCGCCGACATTGAAGCATTTTTGCGCGGCAAACTGGCGGGGCCGCTGGAACCGCAAGCCGTCTCTTTTGTGGCCCCCGGTCTCAGCCGCAGCATCAAGGGGTTTGAAGGGTACGAAGCGATTACCTTTGATGGCGAGACGGCTTACCTGACGATTGAAGCGTCCGGCGGCGGGATGATGGGCTATCTGGCGCGGGGAACTGTTGCCCCGGATTTGAGCGCGTTGACGCTGGACGTGAACCAGATCGCGCCGATTGAACCGCAGACGGACATTGGTAATTTGTCGGATGAGGCAGTTTTGTGGGCAGACGGCCGTATCCTCACTTTTTACGAGGCGAATGGGGCGGTCAATCCTTCTCCTGTGGCGCATCTGTTTGACGCGGATTTACAGGGAGTGGGTACGGCCGTATTTCCCCGCATTGAGTACCGCATTACGGATGTGACAGAAGTGGATGGGGACGGCCGTTTCTGGGCCATCAATTACAACTACCCCGGCAACAAGGAACTGCAAACGGCCGATGATCCCCTGGCCGAAATGTACGGCGAAGGCCCCACCCACGCCCAAAGCGACGGCGTCGAGCGGCTGCTGCAATTCCAGTACGACGCATCCGGCGTCAGCCTTATCGAGCGGCCCTCTGTGCAATTGCAGCTTCTGGACGACGATTTACGCAACTGGGAAGGTATCGTCCGCCTGGGCGATCAGGGGTTCCTCCTGGCAACCGACAAATTTCCCACGACAATTTTGGGCTTTGTGCCTCTGCCGGAAGGTTGATTCTGTCTGATTGCCAGTACAGAGTTGGTTTGGGTGAATTTATTCATCTGTCTTGACACGGCTATTCTACCTGTAGTAGAATAGATAGTGTATGATAACTATCGAACAATTGCTGGAGCAATGGGAAAAAGCGTACAAAAAAGGTTTGTTGTCCTTCTGGATTTTGTTGTTGCTGCATGACAAATGGTTGTATGCGTATGAAATGAGTACCGTTATTGCCGAAATCAGCAATAACACAATTCTGGTGGACGAAAAAAGCATCTATCGTGCCCTCAAACGTTTTGAAGAAAACAAAATTGTGCGCAGTGAGAAGAGAGTATCGGCTATTGGCCCGGCGCGACGTTATTACACGTTAACGGCCGTAGGCAAAACGCTCCTCAAACAATTCATCCAGCGCAACATTCTCATCTTTGAAAAGCCGGAAGTAGCCGCCATGATTGAACAGGCGCTTGATTCAAATTAGGAGAACGACATGAAGGAAAACCTGAACTTTACTTTAGAAAACCAACCGGATAACGTGAAACACTCCCTGGTCTGGACGCTATCGCTCGTGCAAAAAGGGCTGTGGATGGCTTGGGGCAGTATTGTAACAATGCTGCTTGTGGCTGTGTCCAATCCCTACGCCGAAGCAACCGTTCCATTTTTGTGGTTTGCCTTGTTAATCTTTCCAGCTGCCGGCTCTTTTGTCATCTGGAAGTTTCCCGGCTGGCAGTCTTTACCGCTGGAGCAGCGCCGCAGCGTTATTTTGCATGGCTTTGTCGTCAGCGGGGTGAATTGGTTCGTTGGCATTTTTCTGATGCCAGGTGATGGCAGCGTCTTTTTTATACTGCTTCTGGAAGTTGGCTGGGGGATTATTGTGTGGAAAATGATGCGCCGTTTATATCAGCCGCCGCGCGAAGATGAGGACGTGTTGTTTCCCTGATTGCGCTCCGGCAGTTGCTGTGCTGTCACAGCCTTGTTTGGCAAAGTCTCAGCTGATAAATTGCTCCGGGGGGGATGTGCCTTCGAGTAGGTCCCGCATAAGCACTGGACGAAGAACGGCCGTCCACACAGCATAACCTTTGGCATTCAAATGGACGCCATCCCACCGGAAAACATCGCTTCGGGGCTGTCCATTGCTGGCCAGCAAGGGTGCGGCAACATCTACAAACCGGATTCTTTCATCCGACCGGGCAAATTCTTCAAGCAAGGCGTTTGCTGCCTGCATCTGCGGCCAATGTTTTCGGCGGCGCTTGGATGGCTTGATGGACAGCACGTAGATCGGTATTTCCGGGTATTTACTGTACACCTTGTGGCAAAACTGCTGAAACGCTGACACTATTTCTTCCGGCGTCTTCTTTTTGGCAAACCAGATGCTGCCAATGTCATTATCTCCAGCGTAGAAAACCACAGCCTGAGGCTGGAAAGGGAAGATCAAACGGTCAGCATAAAACGTCACCTGATGGATTTGCGCGCCGCCAAAACCGTGATTGAGAACCGGCAGCGGGGCAAAATCCTCGGCAAGGGATTCCCAGAAGCGGATGCTGGAACTACCGATAAAGATAACTGTTTCAAGTGGAGGCGGGCGCTGCCTGGCTCTTTGTTCCAGTTTGCCCACGGTCTTCTCCCAGCGTGTGGGGTCGCCGCGAACAACCTTTCCCAGCATACGCGCCAGAATGAAGGTGATGACAGCGGCTATGATACCGCCGATGGCTATCAAACTAACTGAAATCCGGTTCACACTATTGCCCTCAACCATTAGTGAGCCATTTTTGCGTCTTCCCTATTGCCTTGTGATTATACACAATTTACGGTCCTGATTATGGCCGTATCCTCACTTTTTACGAGGCGAACGGGGCGGTCAATCCGTCTCCGGCGGCGCATCTGTTCGACGCTGAACTAAATGGAATGGGTACGGCCATGTTTCCCCGCATTGAGTACCGTATTACGGACGTGACATAGTTGGATGGGGACGGCCGTTTCTGGGCGATGAAGGTTTTCTGCTGGCAACCAGCAAATTCCCCATGACTATTTTGGGTTTTGTCCCTTTGTAGGAAGATTGAGCAGAACTTTTTCTATTTTTGTTGGTTCCTAAACTAACTGTTTTCAATAGCGGAGCGTGTCAGATTGCTCCACATGAAGAATAACGAATCTGCTAATCTCTTTCGATCCTCCTGCTCAATATTATCAACAGTACCATCAGCAAGTAGTATTGCGGCACGCATCAAAAGACCGAGTCGATAACCACTATTTGACCATGTGTGTTGTTCAAGAGCTTCTTGGGTCATCCGTTCCCCCCTTAAGCCACGATAAAAATCGCGATTAAAAGTACCATGCCGCCCGGTTAATGGTTCTCCTACTATATTGCCTTTATAAGCGTTTACATCCAGCCTTCGTCCGTCTGGAATATCAAGATTAGACACGAGTTTAAGTATATCTTCTATATCCATTTTTATCTCCGAAATCAACACTTTACTTCATAATGACCGAACTAAAACTTGACTGTCATTATACACAATTTGCTACAGTCTTACGGCCGTGTCACAACTTTGCAACATTAACCGCGTATAATGGTATATAAAGTGGTGCGTAAAATAATATCCCGATATCCCAATCACCTAATTACCATCCCATGACCGAACCAATTATTGTTGTAGACAACATCCACAAATCTTATCTGATGGGTAAAGAAGCCGTCCCCGCCCTGCGCGGCGTGTCGCTGGACATTGAACCGGGCGAATTTGTCTGCTTGATGGGGCCGAGCGGCTCCGGCAAGACGACCCTGCTCAACATCGTCGG
>JALUPA010000633.1 GCA_027054335.1 Ardenticatenaceae bacterium | reverse complement strand
TGACGGCTGCCTGTGCAAATAACAATTTAGATATATATAGGAGAGTTTAAAATAATGGCATATGCAAAAATTCAAGTACCGAATGGTGAAAAAATCACCTTTACAAAGGGCACGCTCAATGTGCCGGACAATCCCATTGTGGCCTTTATTGAAGGCGATGGTATTGGTATGGATATTACTCCGGCTTCCTTGGTGGTGTGGAACGCGGCTGTGGAAAAGGCTTATGGCGGCCAGCGACAAATTGCCTGGATGGAAATTTACTCCGGCGAGAAGGCAGCCACCATCTATGACGGTGATTACATGCCGGAAGAAACCTTCGCGGCGATGCGGGAATTCCTGGTAGGCATCAAAGGGCCGTTGACCACGCCCATTGGCGGCGGCTTCCGCAGCCTGAACGTGACTCTGCGTCAGGTGTTGGACTTGTACGCTTGTGTGCGGCCTGTGCGTTGGATTTCCGGCACGCCCAGCCCGGTTACGCACCCGGAGCGGATGGATATTGTAATTTTCCGGGAGAACACAGAAGACGTGTATTCCGGCATTGAATGGACGGCCGGATCAGAAGGGGCCAACGCTATCATTGAATTTATGAACGAAAATCTGGGCAAACAGGTGCGCCCCAATTCCGCCATTGGCATCAAACCGGTGAGCGAATTTGGCACCAAACGGCTGGTGCGGCAGGCCATCGAGTACGCCATCAAGTACAACCGCAAGAGCGTCACCCTAGTACATAAAGGCAACATTATGAAGTTTACCGAAGGCGCTTTCAAAAACTGGGGTTACGAAGTGGCGCGGGACGAATTTAACGCTGTCCCTCTGGATGGCGGCCCCTGGCACGTGATGACCAATCCCCACACCGGCCAGGAAATCGTCATCAAGGACGTGATTGCCGACAACATGCTGCAACAACTGCTGACACGCACGGCCGACTATGACGTGATTGCCACTCTGAACCTGAACGGCGACTACATGAGCGACGCCGCAGCAGCGCAGGTCGGTGGTCTGGGCATGGCTCCCGGCGCTAACATTGGCGATGGGATGGCCTTGTTTGAGGCCACGCACGGCACAGCGCCCAAGTACGCCGGCCAGGACAAAGTAAATCCCAGCAGCCTGATCCTGAGCGGGGTTATGATGCTGCAATACATGGGCTGGACGGAAGCGGCCGACCTGATTGTGGACGCTATGACCAAAACGGTGGAAGCCAAAACCGTTACCTACGATTTGCACCGGCAGATGGAAGGGGCCACGTTGTTGAAATGCTCTGAGTATGCCCAGGCGATTGTAGATAATATGTAGGGTGATGCGTGGGGCGTGATGCGTATTGCGTATTGCGTCCCCTCATCCCCTCACCTTGTCACCTTTTCACCCCGCCACCTTGTCAAAAAAAGAACCCCTCAAACTCCTCACCATCGCCGGCTCAGACAGCGGCGGGGCAGCGGGGCTGCAAGCGGATTTACGGGCTTGGGCGGTGTTGGGGGCGTATGGGTTGTGCGCGATTACGGCCGTAACTGCCCAAAACAGTCTCTCCGTGCAAGCCGTACAAATGATGCCTCCTGAATTTGTGGCCCGGCAAATAGATACCGTCCTGTCTGATTACGGCGCGGACGGGGTCAAAACCGGCTTCATTGGTAGCGTAGCGGCAGCGGAGCAAATTACCGCGCAGCTACGCGCTCACAAAATCCCGCGCGTGGTAATTGATCCGGTACTGGTCAACTACAAAGGGGAGGCGATGTTTGGCCCGGAACTCACGGCCGTATACCAGCAATCCCTCTTCCCCTTAGCCAGCCTCATCACCCCCAACTGGCGCGAAGCGGAACTGTTGACCGGCTTACCAGTGGCAACGGTGGCGCAGGGGGAAACGGCCGTCAGCCACCTGCACACCTTTGGCCCGCAGGCCGTCCTCCTCAAAAGCCTCCCCGACGGCAAACAACTGGTAGACATTTTGTACGACGGCCGTACCCTGCATCATTTCTCCCAGGCCAAAATCGAAACCGGTAACACCCACGGCAGCGGTGATACTTTGTCGGCGGCTGTGTGTGCGTTTCTGGCAAGAGGAGAGGATGTGATAATGGCCGTCGCTCACGCCCAACAATTCACCCGGCAAGCCATCCAACGCGCCGTCGCCTGGCAAATGGGGGCCGGGCATGGGCCGGTTTTCAGTAACCGGTAATCAGTTCACCGATTACCGTTCACCGTCTACCAATTTGCCCTATTCCCCCCATCCCCTCTATAATCTCCCCCAACATTCAAAACGTTCTGAACGCAGAGGCAACTTATGCACGAAAGCTTGATTGCTGTAAACGAAAGCACCGTAGCCGGGATGGGGCGGCTGGCCGGGTTTTTTGGTTTTAATGAAGTGATGGGCCGGTTGTACGGCACGCTGCTGATGCACCCGGAACCGCTCTCCCTGGATGATCTGGCCGGCGGGCTGAAAATCAGCAAGGGGTCGGTGAGTATGAACATGCGCTCGCTGGAACGATGGGGCATGGCGGAAGAGGTGTGGGTGCGGGGCGAACGGAAGAAGTATTACACGGCCGTACCCGATCTCTGGCAGGTCATCCGCAACGTCCTCAACAGCCGGGAGCGGCGCGAAGTGCAGCTTGCCATCCAGGTTCTCAGCGAAAGTGTGGAAAAATTGCGCTCGGCCGGCGATGAGTTGACCCCGGAAGAGCGGGAACTGGCCCAGTTTTGCCGGGAGCGCATCGGTGACCTGCAAGCCTTTTTTAC
>JALUPA010000632.1 GCA_027054335.1 Ardenticatenaceae bacterium | reverse complement strand
AGCGTGCGCATCCTGGCCGCTTACCTGCGCCAGACCGGCCGCCAGGCAGAAGCCATTGACGCCACTGAATTGATCGTCACTGACGACAATTTCCTGAACGCTTCCCCTTTGCCCGCAGAAACCCACGAGAAAGTACAGGCCCGGATACGGCCGTTGCTGGCCCAGGGCGTCATCCCCATCGTCACCGGCTTCATCGGGGCCACCCGCGACGGCGTGACCACCACCCTGGGGCGCGGCGGCTCCGACTACACCGCCGCCATCCTGGGCGAAGCCCTGGCAGCCAACGAAGTCTGGATTTGGACCGACGTGGACGGGGTAATGACCGCCGATCCCCGCCTGGTTGCCGACGCCCGCAGCATCCCCACCCTTTCCTACCGCGAGGTGTCGGAACTGGCTTTCTACGGGGCCAAAGTGCTGCATCCCAAAACAATCCGCCCCTGCGTGGAGAACAATATCCCCCTGCGCATTAAAAATACCTTCCACCCCGCCCATCCCGGTACGGTCATCGTGCCAGACAGCGACAACGGCAATGGCGGCATCAAGGCCGTTACCGCCATCAAAAATCTGGGCCTGATTACAGTAGAAGGCAAAGGCATGTTGGGCGTCCCCGGCATCGCCGCCCGCACCTTTGCCGCCGTCGCCCGCACCGATCAAAGCGTTCTGCTCATCAGCCAGGCGTCGTCCGAACAATCCATCTGCTTCGCTGCCCCGGATACAGGCATCCAGCCTATCATTGCCAGCCTGGAAGAGACATTTGCCGAAGAATTACAGCGGCAGGATATTGACACCATCTGGGCGCTGGAGCCGGTCGCCATCGTCACCATCGTCGGCGCGGGGATGCGCCACATTCCCGGCATTGCCGGCCGTATCTTCACAGCGTTAGGGCAAGCCCAGATCAACGTCATCGCCATCGCCCAAGGGTCTTCGGAATGCAGCATCAGCGTGGTGGTGGCGGAAACGGATACGGGAACGGCCGTAAGCCAGATTCACAGTTTGGTTGGCAATTAAAGAAGTGGAGATTGGCGCGTTTCCCCTCTCCACTTCTCTTTGAACAGTGGTTAACCTCAAACTTAACGCGCTCCCCTTCTCCCCTTGAACAACAGTCAACTGCCGTCTTTCTTCCCGGTTAACATACAAATTAACCACTTGCCTTGTTAGATGCCTGAGTAAACGTCATAATCACAAATATGTAATTGACCCATCATCACACCAAAGGAGTTTGCATAAATGAAAAAATCAATTGTATTTTTGTTACTTGTCGTTTTGCTGACGGCGTGTCAGAGTGGGGCGGACAAATCGGAATCCGTCAATCAAACAAGGGAAAACGGGGGAAACGGCCGTCTCGTCATCTACTCCGGGCGCAGCGAAAGCCTGGTGCAGCCCATCATTGACCAATTTAGTGAAGAAACAGGCATTGACGTGGAGGTGCGCTACGGCAAAACGGCCGAATTGGCCGGCGTCCTGTTGGAAGAAGGGGAAAAAAGTCCCGCCGACCTGTTCTATGCCCAGGACCCCGGCGGATTAGGCGCCATACAGGCTGCCGGTTTGCTGATCCCCCTGCCGCAGAAGATTCTGGACAAAGTTCCCGCCCGCTTTGCTGCCGAGGACGGTTCGTGGGTGGGCGTCTCCGGCCGCGCCCGCACGGTGGTCTACAATACCAACGCTATCACCGATCCGGAAACGCAGTTGCCGGATGATTTATGGGGCTTTACGGAACCGGAATGGAACGGCCGTATCGGTTGGGCGCCCGCCAACGGTTCCTTCCAGGCCATGGTCACCGCCATGCGCGCCGTCTGGGGCGAAGAAAAAACCCGCGACTGGCTGCAAGGCATCCAGGCCAACAACCCCAAAGTTTATCCTAAAAACACCCCCATCGTTGAAGCCGCCGCCAACGGCGAAATAGACGTCGGCTTTGTCAACCATTACTATCTGTACCGCTTTCTCAGCGAACAGGGCGACTCCTTCCCGGCGCGCAACTACTTTCTGCCCGGCGGCGGCCCCGGCTCACTCATCATGGTCTCCGGCGCAGGCGTTCTCAAAGGGGCAGATAACCCGGAAAACGCCCAACAGTTCATCGAATTCCTGCTTTCCCCGGAAGGCCAGCAATACTTTGCCGATGAAACGTTTGAATATCCGGTCATTGAAAGCGTCTCCAGCAGCATCACCCCCTCCCTGGCCGATCTGGACAAACTGGCAGTGAACATTTCTCTGGCTGACCTGGCCGATTTGGCCGGTACGCAAGATATGTTGATAGAGTTGGGGATTATTGAGTAAAAATTAGGAGATTAGAGATTGGAGATTTACCGCAAATGGTCTCAATCTCCAATCTCCAACTTCATGCTATAATCCTTACAAATCACACATCACGCATCACAAAGAACGTTATGTCAAACAAATCTATCGGCTTACCGGATAATTTACACAAATATCTTCTCTCTGTCTCTTTGCGGGAACCGGAAGTTTTGCGGCAGTTGCGGGAAGAAACGGCCGTACTCCCCCACCACAACATGCAAATCGCCCCGGAACAGGGCCAGTTTATGGCCTTTCTGATCAGATTGATGGCGGCAAGGCGCACGCTAGAAGTAGGCGTGTTCACCGGCTACAGTTCGCTGGCCGTGGCCCTGGCCCTGCTGCGAAAGCTTTAAAAACTCCATCCGCCAGACGTTATTTTTTGCTGTACCGAAAACCCCTGATAAAATTGCCTGCATTAACAATCTTTGCAGGACCAAAATTGGCAACGAATGACACCAATTCTCACTCATGTTCGAGTGAATTCATGAAATTCGCTGCGCAAAAAGGAGCAAAAAGTAATGGCTGAAAAAATGGATGATATAAACAAGGCAAAAGCCGCCAAAGACGCGGAAGCAGAAAGGCTGCGCAAACTGGAAATATTAGCCCGCAAGTCAAGAAAAAAAGAAGTTGTAGCAGAAGAAGACCCCTTCCCCGCCGAATACACTGTTGCCAGCGGCGACAGCCTGAGCGCCATTGCCCAGAAGTTTTATGATGACGCCAACCAATGGCCGGCCATCTGGAAAGCCAATAAAGAAACTATTGGCGACGATCCCAATCGCATTCGCCCCGGACAAGTTTTGACCATTCCCAAAATATAGATGAGTCTACTGAAAAAAGCCGCGGATTGCACGGATTTACCTGGATTTTTCTCTGGCAAATCTCCACGTTCTTGTATATTGAAATAGCACATTAACAATTACGAATAGCGAAAAACACCGATTTGTGGCAAGCTGTTTTCCGGAGGTCCGAAGCGGCGACTGAATGCGAGTGAGGCGCATTGCGGCCTCGGCGCGGAGATTGTCGTTCGGACTTGCCCGGAAGACCCGATTGGGAATATTGAGACTGCTTTATCAGACAGGTCTCGAATCATTTGCAAGGCTGGGTTTGATGCTTGTTATTTGGTGGGAACCGGGCCACTGCCGCTTCGATTGCACCTCCCTGTTATAAAGTACACGTCTTTACAAAATAGATAAAGGAGGCAACTGATGAATATTCGTATTATTGGCATTGACCTGGCCGTAAGCGCCAAGCACAAGGCCATCATCTTCGACCCAGCCAGCAATGAGTTTGTCAGCAAACAGATCGCCTTTCGGGCCCGACCGCACGACATGGACCAATTACTTGACCGGGCGCGGCAAGGCGCGCCGGCTGATGTGCAGCTTGTCGCCGTTCTGGAAGCAACCGGTATGGCCTGGTATCCTGTCAGCCTCTACCTGGAACGTCAGGGCGTCGTTGTTTACCGGGTCAACGGCCAAAAAACGAAAGATTTTCGCCAGGCTTTCTGGAAACATACCGGCAGCGACCAGATTGATTGCCGGATACTGGCTCGTCTTTACTACATCGCTCCCGAACGATTGCATCGCTGCCCTTTGCCTGACGGCCAACTTCTGGATTTGCAGCGGGCCTGCCGCGCCTTTGACCGCTGGCGGAAACAGGACACAGCCATGCAGAATCGTATACGAGATATTGACCGCTGGGCCTGGGGCGGCTTGCACAAATTGGTCCCGGCCGCCGCTCAGCCCTGGATGCGGGAACAGTGGTACAATCCCTGGCGCGTGTTAGCGGCGGGCCAGGAACACCTGACAGCTGCCTGGGCAACCTGTCCCGCCGCCGGGAAAACCGGTACTGCCTGGATTGACCGCTGGTTACTCCGCGCTCAGGAGATGACCCAACTCTATGGTTCGCCGGAGATGGTTGGTTATGACGCCCTGCAAGCAGACATGCGTCACTACCTGCGCCTGCAGCAAATGTATGCCCAGGAGCAAGAGCGGCTTACCCAGGAAAAAATCCTGCCTCTTTACTGGCAGCTTTTTCCCGACTGTCCGCTGACCTCCCTCCAGGGCATTGGCGCCCAAAGCGCCGCCACTTACCGCGCTTTTATCCAGGACATTAACCGGTTTCCCACAGTCGCCTGCTTCCGGCGCTGGTGTGGAATGGTTCCCCGCAGCCATCAAAGCGGCGATGCCGAAGCCAAAGGCATGCCTTTATCCAAGGCTGGCCCCAATCTCATCAAGGCTACCCTCTTTCTCAACGCCGAAGTGGCCCGGCAGTGGGATGTGCAAATCGCCCACATTTACTACCGGCAGATGGTGCAGCACGGCAAACATCATCTCGATGCCATCTGCGCTTGCGCTTCTCACCTGTCCAGCCGTATTTATGCTGTTTTGAAGGAGCAACGGCCGTATCAATTGCGCGACCTCCAGGGGCGGCCGATTTCCCCGGAAGAATCCCGCCGGTTATGTTTGCAATATACGGTTCCTGAAGAGATACGGCAACGAAACAACAAACGCTACCGGCGCAACAAGCGGGAACAAGCCATCGAAAAGCGCACTCAAAAACGGCAGCAACGCGGTTAAATGAATGAAAGGCTTCCCGGAAGCTGTTTTCAACCCAACTCGAGAGGCCTTTCCAAACCAACTGCATATAGTTTAATGGATTTTTGGGCGGTGTCAAAAGCGTATTTGGCCCGTGGATGGCTTTGTATTGCCTTTCGCTATTCGATTGTTAATGTGCTATGTTCTTGACAAAATTTAGAATATCTCCGCGTCCTCCGCGGTTTTTTCGGTAAAAGTCATAGATCGGAAATCAGTAATTGGGTAATTGAGGAATTGCTCAATTACCCACAGGAAGAATGCTCTATGGTTACCAATAATCAGGAATACAGCGCAACCTACACCGTCCGCATCCGCGATGGCGGACAAATAACCATCCCCCAGGCCGTCAGAGAAAATCTGGCTATCCGTCCCGGCGACTTGCTAACACTGGCTCAATTCGGCGACATCTATGTTCTGACCAAAAAAGAACTGCAAATCCCCAAACTGGCCGCAGAAATGTCAGCCATCATGGAAGAAGAAGGCGTAACGCTGGATGATTTACTGGCCGGACTGGAAGAAGAGCGAGAAGCGATTTACCGTGAACGGATGAACAAAGCCAATCTTTAACTACACTTTTCCCGAAGCGCCCCCAATTTAACGTCGGTTAATTCGATAATACCCAATCGGTAAACTTCAAATTTAACTGCTTTCCTTGTTTCCCCCTCTGGTAAATTAGATAATAAAGTTGTGGGAGCTGCCGGCTTAAGACCAGCCGGACTTTTTAACGAGGGTAACATGGCAGTTAATGAACTTAGCAGTGTACGCCCACTGCAACCCAGAAACATTTCATTCAAACCAGTCTGGCGGCAGTGGTCGCCATTTCAGGCCCTATTGATTGGCAGCGCGGGGCTGGTGACAGCGTTGATTCTGCTCGTCCCGGCTTACCTGTTGCTGCGCACAGTCACTGGCTGGGAAAATGCGGCCAAAACATTGCTGCGCCTGCAAACGTGGCAGGTGTTGGGCAACACAGTCATGCTGGCGGTCTCGGTGACGGCGGCTACGGCCGTACTCGCCACCCCTCTCGCCTGGTTAACCGCCTGTACCAATCTACCCGGCCGCCGCCTCTGGAGCGTTCTCGTCGCCCTGCCCCTGGTCATTCCCAGCTACGTAGCCGCCTATTTGTACGCCTCCCTGCTCACACCCAAAGGGTTGTTGCAGCAATGGTTGCAGCCGCTGACGGGCGTTGAGCGGCTGCCGGAATTTTATGGTTTCCCCGGCGCGTTTCTGGTGTTGACGATTATCAGCTACCCGTTTACCTATCTCACGGTGCGGGCAGCGTTCCAACGGATGGACCCGGCGTTGACGGAAGCGGCGCGCAGTCTGGGCGTCTCGCCGCGGCGGGCTTTCTTCCGGGTGACGCTGCCTTATTTACGGCCGTCCATCCTGGCCGGCAGCTTACTGGTCAGCCTCTACGTTTTGCGCGACTTCGGCGCGGTGACGATGCTGCAATATTCGACCTTTACCCGCATCATCTACAACCGGTACACCGGTTACCGGCTGGATGCGGCGGCCGCTTTGGCGTTGGTACTGGTGGCGCTGACGGCCGTCATCCTCGTCTTCGAGCATAAAAGCCGGGGGCGGGCGCAGTACACCCGCACTGCCACCGGCGCAGCCCGGCGGCAGCGCCCCGTGCAATTGGGCAAATGGACGGCGCCCGCCTTGGCTTTTGTCGGCTCCGTCGTCTTCGTTACCCTGATTGTGCCGGCCGGCGGCCTGATCTACTGGTTCTGGCGCGGCTGGCAGCAGGATTTTGGCGTGAAGGCGATTGGCGGAGTGCAAAGCAACACGGCTGCGCTGGCCGGCCTGCTGGAACCGGCTTGGCACTCCTTCTCTGCCTCCTTCCTGGGGGCCGCTTTAGCCATGACCCTGGCCCTGCCCATCGCCATTCTGGCCGTGCGCCGGCCGGGGCGGTTGAGCCAGTTCTTTGAGAAAGTGACCTACGCCAGCTTTGCCCTGCCCGGCATTGTGGTGGCGTTGGCCTTCGTCTTTTTCGGCATCAATTACGCCGCGTCCTTCTACCAGACCTTGCCCATGCTCCTGTTCGCTTACGTCATCCTGTTCATCCCCCAGGCGGTGGGAGCGGAACGGGCGTCGCTGATGCAGGTGTCATCCCATCTGGAAGAGGCGGGGCGCAGTTTGGGGCAACGGCCGTCCACCGTATTCCGCCGCATCACCCTGCCCCTCGTCCGGCCGGGCATCATCGCCGGGGGCGCGCTCGTCTTCCTCACGGCCATGAAAGAACTGCCCGCCACCCTCATCCTCAGCCCGTTGGGGGCCAGCTTCCTCTCCGCCCAAATCTGGACAAACATCAACGAAGCCTTCTTCGCTCGCGCCGCCGCCCCGACGCTGTTGTTGATTTTGTTGTCGTCCATCCCCCTGGCCTGGATGACGCTGCGTGAGAAAAAATAAAATTGGAGATTAGAGATTGGAGATTGGAGATTAGAGACTCGCCCAATCTCCAATCTCCAATCTCCCAATCTCCAACATGCCCGCCCTCCTCTGCCAAAACCTGACCAAATCCTTCGCCAGTCAGCCCGTGGTGCGCGGCGTCAGCTTCAGCGTGGCGGCGGGGGATATTCTGGCCTTGCTGGGGCCGAGCGGCTGCGGCAAGACGACGACGCTGCGCCTGATTGCCGGGTTTGAGCGGGCGGACAGCGGCCATATCGAGATTGACGGAGACGTGGCAGCCGACGGCCGTACCCACATCCCCCCGGAAAAACGGCGCGCCGGTATTGTCTTTCAGGATTACGCCATCTTCCCCCACCTGAGCGTAGCGGAAAACGTCGGGTTTGGCCTGCCCCGCCGGGAACGGCCGTCCCGCGTGGCAGAGATGCTGGAATTTGTCGGGCTGGCCGGGATGGAAGAGCGAATGCCCCACGAACTGTCCGGCGGGCAGCAGCAGCGGGTGGCCCTGGCCCGCGCCCTGGCTCCCGATCCGGCCGTTTTGCTCCTGGACGAGCCGTTTTCCAACCTGGACGCGGCCTTGCGCCTGGAGATGCGGGAAGAGGTGCGCCGTCTGCTCAAGGTCAGCCGCACCACGGCCGTTTTCGTCACCCACGATCAGGAGGAGGCGTTGTTTATGGGGGACGAGGTGGCAGTGATGAATAACGGCCGTATTGAGCAATTGGGAACCCCCGAAGCTATCTTCCACCGCCCCCGCACCCACTTTGTGGCCGACTTTCTGGGGAACACCGATTTTGTCCCCGGCACAGTCACGGCGGACGGCATTGAGACGCCGCTCGGCCGGCTGCCCCAACGCCCCAACCTGCCGCCGGGCGCGGCCGTCACCATCGCCTCCCGCCCGGATGACGTGATTTTGACGCCGGATGAAGCGGGGAACGGCCGTATCGTTTCCCGCCGCTTCATTGGGATGGCGTTTATCTACGGGATGGAACTGGAAGATGGTACGATTGTCCACAGCTGGCAATCCCACATGACCGACCTGGCGCAGGGTACGGCCGTGCGCGTCCGCTTTGGGGATGAGCATGATTTGGTGGTTTTTAGGGGGAATACGGCCGTGAATCCCTGAGCGTCATCCTGGAAATTGGTTTAATCTTGGAGATTGAACCAATTTGGGGATTCCGGGAACGGCCGTGCTATAATGTCAACCCACATTCCGCACCTAAATTTTGATGAGATAGCATTTTCCCACATCTACCTCAAATAGTCGTAATATCTTCAAATGAATCTCTGAAAGATTGAGTA
>JALUPA010000631.1 GCA_027054335.1 Ardenticatenaceae bacterium | reverse complement strand
GATCCATTGACACCGGGATCGCGCTGTGCTATCCTCCTAAGTAAGAACAGGAAGCCACAGGGAGACATAAAATCCCCCTCCCCAATTAAGGGGCTTCAGGCGAATGGTGCGGCAACACCCTCGTCAACAAGAATTGTGGCTAAATTTGGCAAAGGTCAGGCGACGGCAATCGCCTGGCTTTTTCTTTGTCTGACCAGGGCTACAAAACTGCTGCCGTCACCCCGCCAGACCCGGTAAACAAGCCTAACGTTCGGCTATAAATCATCTGACCAGCGGGCCAGGTCGGCGTCAAGCCGGGGCAAATCCACCAGTTGGACGCCTACGGCCTGCCATTTACGCCGGGCGCGGGCCGCTTTCTCTTCATACACAACTGCTTCAACGCCAGTGACGGCCGTTTCCGACCAGCCTCCGGCAGCAAATCCCACGTAATACACAGACCAGTCCTCTTCCCCGCTGGGAATCAGTGAGGACGTGCGCCGCACCAATTCTTGCAGCGGCTCCAGATTGGCCGGTTCATCATTCCACAGGCAGCAGCCCAGCGTCAAACTACGATTCTCTTCGCTGATGCCCACGACGTCAATGGCAAAAGAACGTTTCCATTCGCTGCCCACTTCCTCCACCGGAACCGGTAGTTCATCCTGGGCGCTGGCCCGCAGCAGCCATTCCCGGCACAATTCCTGCCAGGTATTTTTCTGGATAAACCCCGGCAAATCCTGCTCAATAGCCGCCAGCATTTGCTCCTGCTGCCCCATCGCCAATTTGGATTGGTACGCAGCCAGAAAACGGTAGAAAAAGCGCAGGTAAGGGTCTGTGACAAAATAACGCCCCCGGCGCGAGTCGGCCGAACGCTCCGTTACCGGCACACGCCGTTCCACAAAGCCCGTCTCCCGCAAAATGCTCAAATATTTGGAAGCCGGGCCGCCGGATAGACCGGCCCGCTTGCTGATGTGGCTCAAAGTCTCATACCCTTGCGCCATTGCCCGCATAATGCCCACATAGTTGTATAAATCCGTCAGGAAATCCTGCAGCAGCAGGCGCGGCTCATCCAGCATCCACGTATTGGAGTAACCTAACTGCACCTGTAAATTTTCAATAACTGACAATGCCGGATCAATTCGTTCCCAATAAGCCGGTACGCCGCCCCAGATAGAGTAAATAGCCACCCGGTCTTCAACGCTGAATTCCGGAAAATATTGGCGCGTTACGCCAAACGGCAACGGAGGCAGCATAATTTGCGCTGTGGCCCGGCCATACAGCGGAGCCTGATAGGACAATAACTGCTTTTGCATCAAACTCATCTGGGAACCGGACAAGGCCAACACTACGTCCGCTTCACCCAGCCAATGGTCCCACGCTTTTTGCAGCGTGGCGATAAAATTGGGATTGACGGCCATCAGATAAGTCACTTCGTCAATAAAAACGGCCAGACGGCGTTCCCGGCTGTACAAAGCAAGCTGGCGCAGAGCTTGCTCCCAGTTGGCGTAAGTGAAGTCCAGGGGCGCTATGGCGTCCGGATCGGCAAAATTGGCAATAGCCTGGGAAAAAGAGCGCAGCTGGTCCAAAGCGGACGTGGCTTCAGCCATCCAGTAAAAGCCGTCTCCCTGGTGCCGTTTCATCCAATGGGTCAACAAGCGCGTCTTCCCCACCCGGCGCCGGCCGTACAACACCAACAAGGCAGCCTTTTCACTTTCCCAGATACGATCCAACAGCGCCAGTTCCTGGCGGCGGCCTACAAAAGCCGGAATCATTGCTCGCTCTCCATGAGTATAAATACCATTAGTCTACTTTCGTTCATACTACACCAAAATCTACTTCCAGTCAACCACTTTCAGAACATTCGCTCTAATTCAATTTCTCCAGGCTGTGATTAAATGGCATGTTCCAGGCAGACTTCATAAATACAGGCGCTTTATGTTTACATGCTGTAGTCACAAGCAAGTATTCACTCCTCTCTCTAAAACAGGACGCAGATGACGCTGATTTTGCTGATTAACGCGGATAAAAGATAAAAAATCAGTGTTCATCGTTCGGCTGAGTCGCTCACGACGAAGTCTGCGTTAATCAGCGTCCGAGTTTCAAGGGGACTGAACATTTGTTTACAAAAATTCTTTACAAACAGAGCAAGTTTTAAAAAATCTGCGTCATCTGCGTTAATCTGCGTCCTATTCATTGGTTTGAGGCGTAGCTTCGCTGGACGATTACAGTCACAAAGCGCAAAAGCGCCTTTAGCATGAACAGGATTAGTCTACTTTCATTCATACTAATGCGCCAATCGTCCCTCTCAGGGTTTATCTTTTAACCAAGAGGTCTCTCTCATCAAGAGAGGCGTTGCTATATAAGCCGGAAATCATAGAACAACTGTCTTTATGATCCCGGTTAGTCTACTTCTGTTTATACTAATCGAAACGTCTCTGTTTGTCAAGTAATTGTTGTAGTAACACAACACCTGTTGTAATAGGTCAACAGTCACACCTGGCAGCCGCTCCCCTCCCCCCGGCAAACAGATTAAAAAGGCGCATCGCTAATGAGTGATTGCAGCCAATCGTTAAGCCAGTTCAGCGCATCCTCAAACTTGCTTTTGGGCAAAGCCTTGTAGCTGTTAATACCGTAACGCCGGTACAACTCGCCATACACGCCGCCATACTCGTTCCGCTTTGTCCGCTTTCCTAATTCGTGGGCCACGGCTTTTACAGCCTGGCTGATTTGCATCGCCTGTTCCGGCGTAAC
>JALUPA010000630.1 GCA_027054335.1 Ardenticatenaceae bacterium | reverse complement strand
AAAAGGAACATACAAGGGATAAATTGCCTTCGTCAGCACAGCCACGCATCCAGAGGTAGGCATATGACACAATGCGCTCATTTGCCCCTCCAAAACGAGTTTGTATGTGGGTTTTGCGGTCACTGTTATTTTTTGTTGTTCTGCCAGGGCGACGGCCGCTTGCATGTGCGGAATCAATGGGCCGGCGGTTTCCCACGTGTCTACCTGATGCGAGTCAAAGTTGTACGCCTGCGCCAGGAAGTCCATCGCCGCTTCCACCCAAATTTTGGCCTGTTCCTCCCCCATCCGGTCCCGCGCCACCGTTTGCACCAGCCGGTGGACGGTCAATGCGCCGTCTTCCCTGGTCGCCAACGAGTAGGCGGTCAGGGCAGCCAGAGCGTCGTCCCGCGCCAGTTCGTCGGCCAACACGGCCGCCAGTTCCGCCGGCAGGGTATCCGCATGGGCCATGATGGCGTCCAGCGGTATCTCCTCCGGGGCTAAAAAGCAGCACAAGTTCAGCAAGGCGGCCGCCCCCGGCGTTTGCCGCGCGTGCTCAAAGGCCATCTGCCACGTCGTCGTCACCGTGGCGTGGTAATCATCCGGCTGCGGCTGCCGCTGCCACAGGTCCGCCCGCCGCTGCCGGTACAGCCGCAGGTAATCGCCGGGCGTTTTCCCCCGCGCCAGCATGTACGCCGCCGCCTGCTCCATGGCCAGCGGCAAATACCCCAATTCCGCCGCCAGAGATTTGTCAAATCTGCCAGATTTGACAAATCTTTGCGACAATCTCCGCTGCCAAAACCCCGCTGCTTCTTCCGCCGTAAACACGTCCAGCCGCACCATTTGCGCCTGGGGCCAGCGGGTCTGCCGCGAGGTAATCAGGACGTGCCCCGCGCCGCCGGGCAGGTAGGGGCGCAGCTCGCCCGGTTTTATCGCGTCGGCGTTATCATACAGGAGCAGCCAGCGCTTGTGTCCCCCGTTCAGCCAGCCTAACACCATCTGCCGGGCAGTGGGGGCGTCCACGTTTTGCACGGGCAGGCGCAGCACCGTCCCCAACTGGCGCAGGCCGCCATCCAGCGTGGCCGGGTCGTCTGCCCGCAGCAGCCAGATCAGGTCGTAGGCGTCCCGCTGGTCGTGGGCGTAGGCCAGGGCCAACTGCGTCTTGCCCACGCCGCCCAATCCGGCAATGGCCTGGGTAATGGCGACGGGGCTTTTGGGGTTTTGGAAGGCGGTCTGGATGGCGGCCAGCCGTTCCCGCCGGCCGACAAAGTTGGGGTTGGGCGGCGGCAGGTTGTCCAGGGGGAATTCCGGCGGCTGGTAGTGGTACTCATACTTGTCGCCGAGAACCTTGTCGCCGCCTACTTTGTCACCCTGTACCAGGTCGCCGTTGATGTGGGTTTGGCTGCTCATTGTTTTCCGGGGGAGTACAACGAATTGGGGAAGGAACGAATGGGCGCAGCAAGCAAAATCAGTTTTTTCCCTTCGTTGTACGCTGTCAAGTTAAAAGATAACACTGGCCGCTTTGATTAACCCGGCCACGATGGGCGCCGCTCTGAGAACGGCCGCGCCTGTTTTACCGGCGGCGTTTACCACTTCGGCCACATCTTCCAGGCGACGGGTTAAACGAGTGGTGCGGGGGGTATCTTTGCCGGTTTCGTCTAACACATCTTGTAAATCTTCCAGAGATGTTTCTCCTTCTTCCCGGTCGAGTTCACCGCTGGCAATGGCCTGTTCCAGCAGCGCTTTCAGTTCTTGCAATTGTTGGTTAAATTCATCCTTATTCTCCGGGACGCCCCCAATTGTCACCTGGGCTGATGCTCCCCGGCCAATGGCCACACCGGTACTGCCGCTGATGTTGCCCACGGTAATTTTGTCGCCTTTCACCTTGTCCCCACCCGCTTTGTCGCCGGCAATGTAATCTCCCTGGACGATGATGTTGGGCTGCTGTGCCGGTTGGCCGGCAGTTGGTTGGGGCCTGGCCGGTGCGGCGGCGCTGGTGGACAGCACATCCAGGTTGAGATGGGGCCGGGCCTGCCGGACAGCGTTGACCAGTTCGGAGTAGCGGTTGTGGCGTTGGGCGTACTGCACCAGGGCCAGCGTTTTACCCTGCTTGTTGCTGCCTTCCAAATCCTCGTAATCAATACCCAGATCAAAACAAAGGGTACGCAGCTCGCCCAGGCTGAAATAATTTACAAGTGCATCACGGATAATGGTTGGAGATGGTTCTGACACAATAGCCTCCTTTAGTTGCTATTAAGTGACAGGCACTTCTCAAGTGCCTGTCACTTGTGGTCGAGTCAGGCTAAGGATATACGATTTTTCCGGCGTATTCAAGGAGAAAATATTTCTCGTCATTCCGATCAACGGGAGGAATCTTTCGGAGGATAGTTTTCATTTGTAAGCCAAAAGCTGTAGGACGATTTGGTAAATCGTCCGGGCGATTTACCAAATCGCCCTACAATGGGCGAAACGAAGACCATTCCCATCTTTCGCTTTGGCGCAGATTACGGTAGAAAGATTCCTCGTGACCTCGGAATGACGGCATCACGCCTCACGTTAAAAAATATCCGACTCCAGGGCGGCAATCAGGCTACTGACGTCCTGCTCAATCAGACCGAGAAGGCGCAGGATTTCCTGGCGCTCCCCTTCGGCCAGGCCGTGCCGCTGGATGCGGGCCAGGTGCTGGCGCACGTAGCTGAGGCGGCGGGCGTTGGTGATGCGCTCCCCTTCCGGGGGGAGAGGGAGTGAGGGGG
>JALUPA010000629.1 GCA_027054335.1 Ardenticatenaceae bacterium | reverse complement strand
CGTAGACATCGGCTTTACCCAGGTGGAGTCATTGCTGGAAGACAAAGTGGCAGCTGTTGCGGGTTATGTCAATAATGAGCCGGTACAGTTGGCGGCGCAGGGTATACCGATAAATGTGCTGCCCGTTTCCGATTATATAGATATGGTAGCCAACGGCGTCATCACTAACGAAGAAACGATAGCGGACAATCCCGAATTGGTGCAGGGATTTGTGCGGGCGGTATTACGCGGACTGGAAGATACGCTGGCCGATCCGGATGCGGCTTATGAGATTAGCAAGCAGTATGTGGAGGGCTTGGATGACGGCCGTAAACCCGTCCTCACCGCCTCCCTGGATTTGTGGCAGGCCGACACCCTCGGTCTGACCGACGCCCAATCCTGGCAAAACACTCACGACGTGCTGCTGCGCGCCGGGCTGCTGGACGCGCCTGTGCCGGATTTGGATGCCGCTTATACGAATCGGTTTGTAAGAGGAGATTAAGAGATTGAGAGATTGGGAGATTGGAGATTCACAGGTAAGGCAAATCTCCGATCTCCAATCTCCAATTGCTAATCTCCAACCTCTGTCGTCCGCTTCCGGCGGCGGACAAACCAGATGACGAGGGCTACCGGCAGTAAAACCAGCAGCAGCAGGGGGGCAATGACAATGACCAGCCAAATCAGCAGGTTTATCAATGATTGCAGTGCGGCTACCAGCGTCTCAATGGCTTCGCGCAGGACAATGAGGGGCTGCCAGCCGCCTGTTTCAATCGGTTGAGCCAGCACATCCGGCGTCAACTGCACACTGATGGTGGAGAAGGCGGCCGATTCGCTCAGATATTTCATGCGGCCCTTGATGACCTCGATTTCTTCTTCCAGACGGCTCAACTCCTGATTGACGGCCAGCGCTTCTTCCACATTCTTTGTTTCGTCGAGAAAACCGCGCACCCGGTCGGCCGTCGCTTCCAGATTAGCCAGCCGGGAGGAAAGGTCTACGTACTCTTCCGTCACGTCCTGCCCGGAGGTGTTGATGTTTTGCACTGCCACGGCCATGGCCTGCAATGCTTCCAGGGCGCTGTTAAACCCCTCGGCCGGCACGCGGATGGTGATATTGCCGGACATGGCGTTTTCGTCATATTGGAAGACGTTGCTGCTAACCACCCAGCCGCCATTTTGTTCGGCCATGGCCGCAATGCGCTTCATGGCGTCAGCAGTGTCGGTTACTACCAGGCTCATATCGGCCGTGCGGATGATGAGCCGCTGTTGGGGAATATCTGTTTGCCCGTCGCTTTCAAACGATTGGTCAACTGTATCGGCGGCAATACCCAGCGCTTCTTCTTCGTAAGCAGGGGCTTCGGCCGGCATACTCTCTCCAAAATCCAGCCGTTCCACGGCAAGCTGTTGTTCGCTGGCGGCACGGCTACAGGCTGCCAGCAAAATGGTAAATAAAACAAACAGGACAAGCGTTTTTCTTTTGGGTATCATCTCAAACCTCCTTGAGTGATGAAAATGGATGCCGGATAGATTGGGAAGAGGCCGGGCACCTTGGTATGATGTTCTGCTGCTTAAACGCCATATAGTTGGAAAAGGTTCCCTGGCGTTCAGTTGACCACTTCCGTTACGTGAAATATGTGGGTTTCCTGTTGGCGCCCGCGCAGTTGGAAGCTGCCGAGGGGAAAGGCGTACACGTGTTTTCTGGTCAGGTCGTAGGTGGATTGGCTGATGAGAATTTGGCCGGGGCGGGCCATTTCCTGCAGCCGTTTGGCCTGGTTAACAGCGTCGCCGATGACAGTGTAGTTCATTACGTCGGCTGTGCCGATGTTGCCGGCTACGGCCGTACCGGTGTTTAGGCCGATGCTGTAGCAAAGCGTCGGGTTGTTTTTCAGGCTCTGGAAAATCTGCCAAGCAGCGCGGATGGCGTGGAGGGCGTGGTCTTCATCGTCTTCCGGGGCGTTAAAGACGCCCATGACGGCGTCGCCCATATATTTGTCTACAATGCCGCCTTCTTTTGTTATGGCGGTGACGGCCGTTGCCAGTTTTTCATTGAGCATGTGCAGGGCTGTTTCCGGCTCTACTCCTTCCGTCCAGCGGGTAAAACCGCGCAAATCGGCAAAGAGAATGGTAACGAGACGCCGCTCGCCGCCCAATTTAACGTTTTGGGGGTTGGCTGCCAGGCGACGGGCAACGGCCGTAGGCAAAAACCGGTGCAGCAGTGTGTTTAATTGAGCGCGGGTTTCGTCTAACTGTGCCGAAAGCAAAACCAGTTCATTCCGCTGTTGGGTAATTTTTTGTTCCAGAATGCTTTCAGTTGTTACGTCTGCAGCCAGCAGCAACAGACCATCATTTATGGATACGGCCGTGAGCGTCATATAAACGCCATTTTCATTTTCCTGCCGGTGGATTTTTTCGATTTTTAAGGGAGCGGCGCAGCCCTGAAGAATTTGTTGCAGCGGCTTTTCCAGCCCGACAAACTCATCAAAAAGGTCTGTCAGATGATGACCCACGACCTCTTGCTGATTAGGCGGCAGCCAACGCTTGAACTGGGGCGAGCAGTGTGTCACGTAACCTTGCTGGTTGACGACGGCATATTCAATCTTTTCCAGCTGCAAGATTTGTCGCAGCAAATGGTCATTCATGGGCAAAGATGGGGAGAGAAATGGTAAATGTAGAGCCTTGTTCGGGTTGACTTTTTACTTGAATAGAACCGCCATGCGCTTCTACGAATGTTTTGACAATATGCAGACCCAGCCCGCTGCCGGATATTTTGCTTTCTTGCGCTTCTTTAGTGCGAAAATAGGGCTGAAACAGTTGGTCTAGCTGATCTTGATTCATACCATAACCGTTATCTGTGATTTGAATAATGATATTCTCTTCTTGTCGGGCCATGTGGATATGAATACGGCCGTCTGGCGGCGTATATTTATAGGCATTTGAAAGCAGATTATAGAAAACGCGGGTTATTTTTTGCCGGTCTAGCCAAAGATAACAGGGGGAAGGCAGTAGGGCGAGTTCAAACTGAAAGTTTTTGTTATGAAAATAAGCTATTAACGAATCTACAACTTCTTGCAGCAAAATGACCAGGTCTGTTTTTTCCCGTTTGAGCGTCAACTGGCCTTTTTCAATAGCGTCAAGGTCTAACAGATCGCTTAAAAGATAATTAAGGCGATTGGTTTGGCCGCTAATCTTATAAAAATATTCAGACAATACTTCAGTGTTTCCCTGTTTAATTTGTTCCTGAGCCAGTTCTGCGTAGGCGCTAATGACGCCTAACGGGGAACGAATGTCATGCGCTGCCATGGCCATAAACAAAGATTTCAACTGGTTAAGTTGGTGCAATTCTTCGTTGATCCGCAGCAGACGATCCTTTAGCAAGCGCAACTCGTTCCGGTCTTGAATGATGGCTTGTTGCAAGCGTCCCCTTTCGGTTACATCTTCTATGAGCAGCAGCAATCCTCGCTCTGGCGTTTCCGGTTTTAAGGGTGTTGTCAGGAATGTTAAATAGCAGGTTAACCCATCTTCCCCGGTACGGTTAACCATCTTCAGGTGTAATTGAGGCAGACGGCCGTGCAAAATTTCTTGCAGCGTGTCTTCCAACCCCACAAATTCCCACATCAAGTCAGAGATATGTTGACCGGTAACGGCCGTGTCTGGCATTTCCAACAACGCAGAAAAATTGGATGAAGTTTGCACAACAGTCAGTTGGGGAGATAATTGCGCGTAAGCGATACGGCGAGACAAACACAAGACACCGGCTGCCCGCGCAGCCAATACAATTGGGTCCAGATTAAGTGGCGAAATGATCATGACCTGTTGAGTAGTGAATTTGCCAGATAATGGAAAGCAGACTCGACTTGAAAGCCGGTTTTGGCGCTGGTTTCCAGATAGGGGCCGCCCAGTTTCAGGCTTATCGCTTCGATTTCGTTTTTGTCAATCACCCGCTGTTCTGCCAAATCCACTTTATTGCCAATAAAAACCAATGAAGCATTGGGCATGGTTTGGTAGAGTTGTTCTGTGTAGTAATGAAAACTGTCCAGGGTATCGTGGCGCGTCAGATCACAGACAATAAGAGCGGCTGATGCGCCGCGTAAGTAACTGTTGCCCACTTGCCGGAAATCGTCGCCCCCCGCCAAATCCCAAATAAGCAGATTAAGAAGTGTATCATTCAGCGTGAGTGATTTCCGGGAGATTTTGACGCCGATTGTGCTGAGGTATTTGTCGTCAAATCGCCCTTCCACAAAACGACGTACCAGACTGGTTTTACCAACCGCAAAATCGCCTAATAGACACACCTTTTTCTGAATCGTCCGTTTACTCATTATTACTCTCTATTTTCTGATAGATTGCCGAAGTCTATCCAGTATACCGGTATCCAGCCTTGCCGTAAACCGGTTGGCGTCTCCCAGGCCACTTCAACCCACACGTCTACTCTGTCTAAAATAGTCAGACGTGTATTGGCGGGAATGGCGCCGGTTATACTGGAGGTTCTACTGGGCTGGATATGGACAAAAACAGGCCGGGTAGTGACGGGAACGAAGGGCGTGGCGGTGGCTGTGGGCACGGCCGTAGGCATTTCTGTAGGCGTGGTCGTAGGTGTGGCGGTTGGTGTCGCGGTAAACGTAACTGTGGGGGTAGCCGTAGGCTGCGGTGTGTGTGTGGCCGTTGGCGCCAATGTTGGCGTAACTGTATCTGGAGGCGGTGTGGCTGTAGCTGTAGGCGAAGAGGTAACAGTAGGCGTAGGCGTCTTGCCAAAGGCCACCGGCAAGAGGGCAACGGTGAACTGTAAATAAAAACAACTGAAAGCCAGAAACAGTAAAAGCAGTACGCTGCTGCCAAGCAGCGCCAGCTTTTGGCCCCGACTCATTGGTTGTGCTGGTTTTTTCCCGGTGGCGGTAATTTGGGCAGCCAGACGCTTCAGGGGCGTTTCCAGATCGGGCAATGTAGCTGGATCGCCGTCATAATCGCGTAAGGCGGCGGCGTAATTAATGTGCAATTCGGCCACAAAAGTACGCAGGCGGGCGCGAAACCATTCCGGCTCGACGCCGCTCGTTACCACCGCCAGATAAGCAAACTGACCGCTTTGGATGATAATGCGATCTTCACCGTATTGAATTTCGTTCAGGCTGTCAGCTTCTTCCCCGTTGCCAAAAGAATCCTGCGTAAAATCACGAATGGCCGTCAGCATACCGCTGATGAGGTCTGAGTCTGAAATTTCCTCTCCTGCTTCGTTGTGATAGGCCAGCAGCAACCCGCTTTGGTGCTGGATGAGAAAGAATTGTTCCAATGAAAAAGGCAAAGCGTCCCGCAACGCCAAATCTGCCGGAGATACGCCGCGCAGCCGGGCATTGATCCGGCGGAACAACCCTTGCAGCCCCAACGTAGATTTCAGGCGGGCGTCAACGTTACGCTGGAACTCCTGCACAAACTCAGCCACAGAGCGTTGCACGGCGGAGAGAATGACAGGGTATAGGGCATCTACCATCTCTTCGCGGGACTCGCGGATTTGCACACGGATGGCTTCGCCCATAACCGGGCCGAGAGCTTCGGCCATTTCGTCGCGGGCTTCGTGGATGGTGACGCTGATGATACCGCTCATCTGATCTGTCAGGGTCGGGATGAGCGCCTCAGTCTCTGCCTGAAAATCGGTGCGCAGTTGGCTGATTTGCGCCTGAAGTTGATCGGCTTGTTCGTCGTGCGCCCGGGCGGCCGCTTCCAGGGCTTCTATTTCGTTTTGCAGTTTTTGAGCAAGGGCGGTCAGGGCGTCCTGCTGGCTGGCATCCTGATTTTTGAGGGCGGCCAACAGGGCGGCGGCTTGCGCTTCCAGGGCATCAATGCGTACCTGTTCCTGGGCAAACAGGATAGCACGAATGGATTCCAGATGATCGTGGGGATCGGGCGTATTTGTTGCGTCGTCTGATGCGGCGGCATCCATGAGGGAGACAGTTTATGATGCGGCGGTTTCGGTTTCGGCCGTTTGCCGCACATTATTTTGTAGTTGTTCGCCTACTTGAATAAGAAGTTGACCCAGTTCTAACCGGCCGGTTTTCTGATTGTCCAGCATGGCTCCCAGGGCTAATATTTCCAGCCGCAAGGCGTCGTGCTGGCGGCGCGTTTCGGTCTGAAAGTCGCGTAATTGCCGCTTCAGGTCGTCAATTTGCTGCTCCAGTTTTGCTTCTAGCTCTTCTTTGGCGGTCTGTAGTTGGGCTGTTTGGGCGGCGTCGGCTTCTTCTTGCTGTTGTTGCACGGCGGCCAGCTTTTGCGCAAATTCCTTTTCTGCCCGTGACAGGTTGGCCGCGGCGGTTTGCGCTGTTTTGCTAATCTGGGCATTCAGATTCTTCTTCCATTCGGCACGCGCAGTTTCCAGACGAGTTTCCAGGTCTGTTAACTGTTGACTGATAGCCTGCGCCTGGTTGCCAAACAGAATGTCCCGTAGCTGTTCCAGATCGTTCGCTTGGGGTGGTGTGTCTTGTGTAGTTGATTTGTCTTTGCGGCTCATACGGAAGTACCCTCAAATATTTCATGTGGTTTTGGTTAAAAACCTATTGTAATGGGAAAAGGTTACAATTTCTGTTTCCAGCAACAGAACAAGGGAAGTTTACAATAAATAGAGGGTTCAAACAACCGGAGAGAGCGACTGGGAAAATAAGTTTTTTTACAGGCCAAGATGCGCGGCCGGAGAAGAGTCCGTATTACGGATGTAACTATACAGCTGCCAGAGGTGACAGTCACTTGTAAACGTTGTGATTTTGCCTGACGTCTCTGGTGAAAGTGACTGTCACCTGTTTAGGTGCTTACGGATTACATGCCGTGCGCCAGCCGGTCAATTAAGCGTTGGGGCATACCAAACCGTTTCATTTTGCGCTGCGTTTCGGCGACGGGGTATTCCACCCGCTTGTAGGCCCAGGTCATGCTTTCGGTGTCCAGCAGGGCGTAGGCGGCGCGGGGGTCAGAGTCGCGGGGTTGGCCGACGCTACCGGGGTTGATGATGAAACGGCCGTCTACCTGACCAAACTCATACGGCGGAATCGTCTCATTGTAATTGGGCATTCTCACCAGGATAGTGCGGTGGCCGTTGTTGTGTTCTTCAAACATCACGGGCACGTGGGTATGGCCCACGATGCAGTACGGCGTCTCGAACCAACCGAAATTTTCTGCGGCCGTGTGCGGGTCTAAAATATATTCCCAGACGGGATGGCGGGGACTGGCGTGGGCCAGGGTAAAATTGCCTTCCACCAGTTTAGACGGCCGTTCTGCCAAATAGTCATGCGTTTCCGGAGTGATGGTTTCCTGTGTCCAGGTGATGGCGGCAATTGCTTCCCGGTTAAACGTGGTGATGTCCAGATTGCCCAGAACTGCCTGATCGTGGTTGCCGGTCAGGGCTATGTGATCATATTTTTGCAGTTCGGTCACACATTCGTTGGGGTCCGGGCCGTAACCAACCAGATCGCCCAGGAACCAGATAGTGTCCCATTGGCCCTCAGCGTCAGCCAAAACAGCCTGGAAGGCGGCTAAATTTGCGTGAATATCGGAAATAATTAGTATGCGCATGAGTTTCTCTGTTGCTTATTTTAGCAGTTACTTTAATAATACCATGTTAGTCTGAGTACGGTATAATGGTTTACCACGCTATAGTACCATTTATCGTGAAAAGTTCGTGAGATTTTAATTATGGCGATATTAGACAGATGGACGCTGGATTTTGTGAGCAATAGCGAGGAGCAGACGGTGCGTCTGGGCGTGCGTCTGGGAGAATTGCTACGGCCGTATGACGTCATCTGTCTGGCGGGCGACCTGGGCGCGGGCAAGACGGCGCTGGCGCGGGGCATTGGCCGCGGCTGGGGTAGCGCCCTGCGCGTAACCAGTCCGACTTACGTTTTGGTGAATGAGTATCCGCGGCTGCCTGACGGCCGTGTCCTTTACCATCTGGACTGCTACCGGCTGGAAAGTGAAATGGACGTGGAAACGGCCGGGCTGGACGATATTTTTAACAGCGACGGCGCGGTGATGGTCGAATGGCCGGAGCGGATTGAGGCGCTCATTCCGACCGACCGGCTGTGGATAGCGTTGAGTGACGTGAGCGAGACGCGGCGCAAGCTGCACATCAAGGCGGTAGGCGACCGTTCCGCCGCTTTGCTGGAGCAGTTCCGCAAGAGCGCCTTTGGGGTTTGAGTATGCTTCTGGCAATTGATACAGCAACACGCTGGTTGGGATTGGCGCTGCATGACGGCACGGCCGTTGTGGCAGAGACGGGTTGGCGTTGTTTGAACAATCACACCATTGAACTGGCTCCGGCTATTGGGGCCATGCTGCGGCACGGCGGTATCGCGGCAGCCGACCTGGATGGCATTGCCGTAGCCATTGGCCCCGGTTCCTATACCGGCTTGCGGGTGGGGCTGGCCGAAGCCAAAGGGCTGTCATTGGCGAATGGGACGCCGCTGTTGGGTGTGCCTACGCTGGACATTGTGGCCGCTTCCTTTGGGCCGCTGCCGGACCAACTGGCGGTTATTGCCGAGGCAGGCCGTTCCCGGATTGTGGCGGCGTTGTATGAATGGGTGAACGGCCGTGGCTGGCAGGCGGAAGACCGTCCGGTTGTGGCTACCTGGGAAGAATTTCTGGCAGGGTTGGACGGCCGTATCACGTTTACCGGGGAAAT
>JALUPA010000628.1 GCA_027054335.1 Ardenticatenaceae bacterium | reverse complement strand
GTGACCGAGCCATGCTCAACGATGAAATCGCCCATGCCTACGACCAACACAACTTGCGCTATCTGGCCGGTTTGCGCTGCACCAAGAAGGGACACAAGGCATTGCTAACCCGTTACACAACCGAGCAGTTAGAGGCGTTTCCCTTGGAAGACGGGCCTCACCCCCAATACTGGGGACGAGGCTGCCAGGTTGTCTTCCATTATAAAGGGAAATCCTTTACCCATCAGGGGCTGGTGATATTGGCCGGGCCGATTCGGGAACAATTGCGCCAGACGCGCCGGGAACAATTGGCGGCGCTGGCGCAGGAATTGAGCCAACTCCAGGCCAAACTGGGTCAGCCCTATTACCGCACGCTCAAGATGGTGCAAAGGAAGGCCAACGCCCGGTGCAAGGCGTCTAAAGTGGGGCATCTGATGGCGGTCACGGTTTATGAAACGGACGCCGGGGTGGTCAATCTCCATTGGCAAGTGGATGCGGCCGCTCTCCATCGGGCTGAAGAAGGGGACGGTCGCTACCTGCTGGTAACGAATGATTGGTCACTTTCCCATCGAGAGATGTTCCACCTCTACCGAAAAAAAGATGGCGTGGAAAAGCGATTCACCATTTGCAAGAGCGATTTGAAGGTCTCGCCCGTCTATCTACACCAGGACAAGCGGATTGCGTCCCTGTTACTGCTCAACATGGTGGCGCTGCTGGCGTACAGTTTGCTGGAACGGCAGGCGCGGCAGGCTGGATTGCAGATGACCACCCGGCAAATTATCAGGCGATTAGAACGGTTGAGTCTGATTGAAACGCATTGTCGTGATGGCTCCTGCTTACGCCGTCTGACGCCGCTTGAGCCGGAGATGGCTGGCATTTTACAGTTGGTTGCACAGGCGTTAGATGAGTTGATGGCTGCGCCGATGGTGAGCAAGCTGCCTCTTTTACCAGTTGGTTCTGGTTGGCCGCCGCCACCGCAGTTGTCGATGGCGAGTTTGTGTTAATGGCTCGCTGACCCAGGCCACATTGTGTCTGCTGACCGTATGGGACAGCAGTGAAGCAAACTTGCCTGTGTACCAGGTTGGTCTGACCGGCCAGGAAGCGGATTAACGTGGTGCGGCCGTTAAATTGATCTGTTTTTCGTCTCTCTATTTGATTGGAAAGGTGCGAAATTTAGGCTTAGCCAGAGTTACTGCAACAGAGCAAGAATTAAATGATCCTGAACTGGAAGAGTTTGTTGGAAAACTTGTTGATCTTTGGATAGATGCAAGTCCGCAGGCTGCTGTAGGTGTATCAATTGCCACCTCATCGAATCACGTTTCACAACACTGTTTTGATGACTTCGGACGACAATTTCCACAATTTACTAATCCTGTTCGTTTATTAGGTATGATTACTGGCATTGAAGATTTTTCTGCTTTTTCATCAAAGGTCAAAGAGTACGTATGGAAAGGTCTCTAAACCCCGAATTCTTAGGGATTGCCCTTGGCGAACATGACACCCTACCAAGTCCACAAGAACTTTCTCAGTTACTGGCTGATGCAGAATTAGCATTATTATTACACAGTCAAGATGTTCCTGATCGATTGATTGGAACAGGATGGTATCTCCATGGTACTGCCTCATCAAAATATGCTTTAAGAACATACGGGCTTGAAAGGCATAGAGCTGCATTTCAAGTAGCAGGCCACATTTTCGACTTAAAACTTCAAACACCAGAAATATCTAGCATTGAAAAATTCAAATATTGCTTTGCTGCACAAATAGCATACGCACGCAGTTCTCTTGATCCAAATGCTTTGGCATTATACAGAAGGGAGTACGCTGAAGGGCTGGATGAACCTAATCTCATACCAGATTTTCAATTAGTTTCCCTATCTTGCGGGGTCGCATTTCTGGGATTCGATGTCAAATATATTTATCACTTGACATCCAATATAGAACAAGAAGTCAATACTCTTACTGGTCTTTGGGAAATTGATGATATTGGTTTAACATTATACGGATCTGCCGCCAATGTAGCTTCTGGCACAAGAGATCTGATGAGTTTCCTTGTCTATGGCAGGCCAGAACTACTAGAACGCGCTCGGGGAAAATTGCGTGCTGCGATAACAGCCGATGCCTCCATAGAAGATGAATTATCACGTTGGGTTGCAGCACATTTATTTAATTTTTCCGATAATCTGGAAAATTCCACAATTTGGAATGTACTTCCTCCAGATGTTCCAATAAATGTTCGTAAAGCATTTATAAACGGGGAACCGAGGGTACTTACCCTGTGGCCGCCACAAATTGATTTCCTAGGAATTGAAAGTGGGAATAATCCCCTCTCCGATAATGTCAAAAGGCTTTTGTTATCGACTCCAACCAGTGGCGGGAAAACTCTAGCAGCCCAATTGTTAATAACAGCTCACTTATCCACAAAAAGCAGTTCTGTATGCTATGTAGCACCTACACGTAGCCTGTGTAGGGAAATTCGGCAATCATTACAATCTCGTTTACGTTTCATTGGTCGGCAAATTGTTGATGGCTTACCCGAAGGAGATTGGTTAAAAAACATCCTTGACAGCTTGCTACCTGAAGTAGAGGTAATGACACCTGAAAGACTCTCTTACTTGCTCCGAACAGACAGCAGTTGTCACTTTACACCCTATAATGTACCAGTGATTTACGGCAAAGATGTACCACTGGTTTACGGCAATAATGTACCACCCATTAACGGCAATCATGTGCCACTTGGCAACCTGTTTTCCTTTCCTCTAT
>JALUPA010000627.1 GCA_027054335.1 Ardenticatenaceae bacterium | reverse complement strand
TTCTTTTAGCAGTTTCCGCTATTTTAAGCGCCGGTCTATTGTCCAGTACTGGCAGTGTTGCGGGTACACGCTTGTTTGCATTCCTGTTGGCTTGGGCGGCGCCATTATCATTTCACTTTCATCATTATTTTTTGCGCCAACGCTTGCAAATTTCGGAGCGCGTTGTCCTGCTTCTCCTTGCTGGTTGTGCGGCTGTCCTCTCTGTGCCGGCGATTTTCTGGCCTGCTTTATCTGTTGAGCAGCAGACGTGGTATGCTTTCTGGCGTATGAGCGTGCGGCTTCTTCCCGTGGTTTCTCTGGCGCTGACTGTGTTCTGGTACTTTCGGGAATATCGTCGGCACAGTTCAGGCGAGTTGCGGCAGCCCGTCCGTCTTCTCTCCTTTGGCGTCATAATTGCCTTTGCCCCATTGACGCTGCTTTCTCTATTACCTGATACAATGGGAGCGCCTGTTTACGTGCCATATGTGTTGACCTTCCCTTGGCTGCTGCTCGCGCCCCTGACCTACGCTTACGTACTCTTTACAGATCGCCTGGACAACGACTGGGTAACATTACGCCGTCTAGCGGTTAATTACCTCCTCGTCATTTTTTTGCTGGCTGTTTATCTAACTGTTGCCGTTATCCTCACTCGCCTGAACATCTCTTTGACTGACCGATGGCTGCTGCTCAGCGCCTTGTTAAGCGTGGCGCTGCTTTTTGTTTTCAGCCCGCTGCACGCCTTCCTGGAAAAACAAATCAACTGGGTTTGGTATGGGCAAGAAGAAGAATACACGGGTACCGTTGGAGTCTTGTTGGAGGCGTTAGCCCAAGCGTTGGATGAAGAGGTCTTGCAACACCTTTTGCTCCACGATCTTGCCGCTATGATGCACTTTTCACGCGCCGCTTTATTTTTACGGAAAGACACGGATGAGATGCCCTTGAGCCAGAATGTAAATTTTTCTCTGGGGCAGACAGACACACTGCCGGCAGCCGGGCAAATTGTCGTTTCCTTAGAAGAAACTGGCCAGCCATTAACCAGCACCCGGTTGCGCCGGCGTATTACCCAGGCGTTGCTCCAGCCATCTGAACAAAAATTATTATCTTTGCCGACTATTATCCTCTGGCTGCCGCTTATTTCGCGTCAAGTGGTTCAGGGCGTGCTGCTTATTGGCCCAAAATTATCTGGAGAGCCTTTCACGGATAAAGAAAAAGATATTCTGGCCGGTTTAGGATTCCAGGCAGGCAGCGCTATACATAATATACGACTAGTGACCGAATTAAATGTCACAAAGAAAGCATTGTCCCGGGCGCACAAGCGGTTGCTGTTGGGCCGGGAACGGGAACGAAAACGCATTGCTAGATGGCTGCATGACAGTGTTATTCAACAGATCCTGGGGCTTACGTACCAACTAGCAATCAGTCGTAATTTTGTTATGGCGCCCCAGTACAACGGGCCGCAGGTAAATGTTTTAACCGTAAAGATGGAAGATATCCGTCGAGAACTGCTTAAAGTGATTGCGGATTTACGCCAGCTTACCGGCGATTTGCATCCCGCTGGCCTGGACGAGTTGGGGCTGCCGGCCGCCATCGAAGGTTGTGTTACGCGCATAGAACAGGAATACGGAATGGACATTCCTCTGATCGAGTTGGACTTGGCCCTGTTTGGTCCTGCCGATCTGCCGGAAATGGTGGCCATTTGTTTGTTTCGCGCCGCGCAAGAGGGTGTGCGTAATGCGCTGAATCACGCCCAGGCAACACTTATCCAGCTGCACCTGTCCGACGGCTCGGATAATGTCGTTCTTAAGGTGCGTGATAATGGCCGGGGCTTTGCTGTCCCCACACATTTGAGCCAGTTGGTTTGGCGTAATCATTTTGGGTTGGCAGGTATAGCTGAACAGGTAAACGCCGCAGGCGGAAATCTGACTATTTGTTCGCAGCCAGGGGCAGGCACAGAGCTGGTAGTTCAGGTACCCTTGTGCGTGGAGGAAAACGGCCGTGACTGAAAAAATCCGGGTTCTTTTGGCTGACGATCACCCGCTCATACGGGCCGGTATCAGCACTGTTCTCCAGGCAGCCCCCCACCTGACGCTTGTTGGAGATGCCTCCAGCGGCGAAGAGACACGGCGTTTGAGCCGGGAGTTACAACCTGATGTACTGTTACTGGATTTATACATGCCCGGTCCGCCGCCTTTGGAAACTGTCGCCTGGCTGCGCCAGCATTGTCCGGCAACAAAAATAATCATATTGACGGCTTATGATGACAGCGCTTACGTGCGCAGCTTGATGGCCGCTGGTGTGGAAGGGTATATTCTCAAGGATGAAGCAACGGAAACAGTCGTGAGCGCTATCCAGATTGTGGCTGACGGGAACACCTTATACAGCCGGTCCGTCTTGATGAAACTGGCGCAAGAACAAGAGCGAAAGACGGCCGTTGTTCCCCCGGCATCGCCTGTGCAAAACCTGAGCAATCGTGAATACCAGGTTTTGGAACTTGTGGCGCAAGGTTGGGATAACCGGCGGATAGCGGATGAGTTACAATTAGCGCAACAGACCATCCGCAACATAGTCAGCCGCATTTATACCAAATTAGAAATAAAATCACGCGCGGAAGCCGTGATATGGGCCAGGGAACGCGACCTGGGTAAAAAATAACGCACCGTGAGCTGTTATCCAGTTGTCACTTTACACCCTATAATGTACCAGTGATTTACGGCAAAGATGTACCACTGGTTTACGGCAATAATGTACCACCCATTAACGGCAATCATGT
>JALUPA010000626.1:8467-8668 GCA_027054335.1 Ardenticatenaceae bacterium | reverse complement strand
TGGAACAGTTGAAACATCTCCTCATAAGAGCGGACGTAATACCCCTTGTCCGAAAAGCTCATCTTGGGATTTTTGGTGGTAGAACTGGTCTGAACGCACAACAGGACGCCATGCGGATCAGCATCTTCGGCGCGGGTATAATGTACGTCGTTGGTAGCCAGAAAATTGTTTTCCAGGCCGTAATGCCGCGCCATCTCAATC
>JALUPA010000626.1:0-8457 GCA_027054335.1 Ardenticatenaceae bacterium | reverse complement strand
ATGAGGAAGTAAGTGTCGAAGCCCATGCTGTGGATGATGTTTAGTTCGTGTTCCAGGCGGGCGCGTAGGTCGGGATCGTTTTCGGCGCGGTTACGGCCGTAACGCCACACCAACCCCGCCTCACACAAAGCGCGCAAATAACTTTGGGCGTCATACCCGTCCGGCACGTCAAATTCCGGCAAATGGTACCCTTCCGAATCCAGATTCACGTCACACATTTCCGTGATGCGCAGGCTGTTTTGCAGCGCGTTACGGATGACGCCTTCATCGTAGCCGTTCTGCTGGAACAGTTGAAACATCTCCTCATAAGAGCGGACGTAATACCCCTTGTCCGAAAAGCTCATCTTGGGATTTTTGGTGGTAGAACTGGTCTGAACGCACAACAGGACGCCATGCGGATCAGCATCTTTGGCGCGGGTATAATGTACGTCGTTGGTAGCCAGAAAATTGTTTTCCAGGCCGTAATGCCGCGCCATCTCAATCAGCTTCCGGTTAATCTCCGTCAGTTCCGGGATGCTGTGTTCCTGCAATTCAATAAACAGCCGCTCTTTGCCAAAGATTTGCAGATATTCGTCCAGCAGCGCGTGAGCCAGTTCCATCTTGCCTGCACCAATCGCCCGGGGAATTTCGCCCGCCATGCAGCCGGTGGTAGCGATGATGCCTTCACTATGGGCGGCCATAAAAGGGCGGTCAATACGCGGTTTGTAGTAGTAGCCGTCCAGTTGGGCTGTGCTGGCGATTTGCAGCAGGTTCAGGTAGCCGGTCTGGTTTTCCGCCAGGAGAAGCATGTGGTAGCGGTCTTTGTCCCGCTGCGGGTCTTTGTCCTGCATGGAGCGCATGGCCATATACGTTTCAATACCAATGATTGGTTTGATGCCCGCTTTTGTGGCGGCGCGGTAGAAGGGCATGGTGCCGTACATAGCACCGTGGTCTGTCAGGGCGATGGCTGGCTGGTTTAGCTCGACAGCCCGTTCTACCAGATCGTCTACCCGGCTCAGACCGTCCAGCAGGGAAAATTCACTGTGGCAGTGTAAATGGACAAAGGGCTTGTGGTTGTTGTCACCCATGTTGTGCGCTGTTCCTTATAATTGGTTGGTGGGTTGAGACGATGCGGGTGTATGGCTCAATTGTTGTAATGTCCCGCATGAGGCTGAGTATACCACAGAAAGAGGCGTTCAGGATAAATTTTAAGGTGTCGTCTGCTTGACATTCCGACCGGTTTATGTTTTCTTAAATGCAGTCTTTCGCCAGGGTATTGGCCGGGTAAAACACCATATCCCGACATGTGCTATTCCCAGCACGGCAGCTTGTACGATAATGTAACTTTGGTGGTTTTTTGTGGCAACCTTGCTGCGATGCGGTCTTCTTGGATTGCTAGGAAAAGGTATTTTGTTGGTTAGAACAGGTATGGCGCGGTCTGGAAGACCGACCACAATAACTCAGAAGACCGTGCCAGAGCGAGGCGAGAATCTCTATGAGTGATGTGCAGCCAATATTATCCAGGTTCTGGAAAAATAATCGTCTTATGATCGTTGTGTTGTTTGCGCTTGCGGCGGGGTTTGCAGGCCTCACAGCACAACGGTATATTCATGCTGCGTCTCTGAAAGGACAATGGACATTGTTTGATAGCCAACAATATATGTACGGCAACAACAATCCTGATGGCTTTCGCATGGAATATCCATCTGGTTGGCAAGCGGGGGCCTATGATAATGGTGGGCCTAAAAATTTAGGGTATCTACGCGCAAGATTTACTGAACCATATTTCATTTTCACTCCCACAACGTATCTTTCTATTTGGTGGAAACGAATTGACAAAAGTTGGTCATTAGAAGATGTGCGAGATTGGTACATAGAGGAAAATGGGTTCAATATTAACCATGATGTGCTGGAGCAAAGTCGAAATTATTTTTTGGAAACAACGGTAGGAGCGGGCGGCTATCCGGCGCTTACACAGACATTTGCCGGAGGAAGGGAAAGAATTATTCTTTATTTGTTGATTGTGGATGATGAAGCCTTCGTCTTGGAATTTAACACCAAAAATTATAATGGCAACCTTGAAAAAACTTTTGACCGGATGTCAGATTCCTTCGAGGTTTATAAATAGATTCGACCTTTGCTGCGGTGCGGCCCCCGTGAATGGCTGGGGCCGGTCTTCCAGACCGTGTCCCGTTGTTTTGCGTTAGGGCGAATCGTGCGGGATATAGGACAGTTTGGGGAACGGCCGTTTGCCAATTGTGATAAGTGGACAATGCTGGCCTTGTTTAGCCAAACCCAATATGGTATGGCGAGGGGCCAGCCACAACAGCCCGGAAAACCGTACCAAAACGAGAAAGAGTTACGGGCTTTCCTACAGAGGCGGAACTGGCGCCTTGTCTTGCTCTGTTTCCTGCAAACGTTCGATTAGCCAGAGATTGACTAACGTTTCTGGCAAAACCCCGCGGAAACGCGCCTGTGCCTCAACCTTTTGATATACATCCGGATCAAGCGTTACCCGCCGCCGGCGAACAGCCCGCACTTCAAATTCCACTTCCTGCGTTTCGTCCCAATAATCAGCCACACTGTGCGTATCCCAAAAGTCGGCAATTTCTTCCAACGTGCGTGCCTGGGAAATCTCCGTCACGGCCGCTTCATCGTTTTCGCTCATAACGTCTCCGTTCTCTTTTGTCCATATCGCGGGCGCTAATAATCAACGCTAGATTACCCGGTTTACGGATGAAAAACACAATCAAATATCGGCCGCTGTCCGTTTGCCCGCCTGCCAGATAAACGTCTTCACCTGCGCGATAGCCTTTCTCCACAAAACGATACCGGGGGCGATTGAAGAATATCTCTTCCGTTTCATCTTGCGTTATGCGATGCTTCACCCACAATTTCTCAATAATGTCAGACAGCCACAAGAAATCATCAATGTACATGATTAGATAATACTAAGATGACCCTGGTTGTCAAGACCACCAAACATACAATTCTAATGTGCCAGAGTGGGCAGCGCGGCCGTTCCCCCCACACGCCAAAATTACGGCCGTACAATTTGCCTGTATTCAGACCTTATGTTACTTTTATATGTGAGAAGAAGATAGTCCATATTTGGCAATAACTCCAATTACATCAAGCGGTTTAGGCGCTCTGAAAAATCGCTGTGGCGAACAGAGCGTGTATCAAGACGAAATCGCCAATCATCAACTAATCACCAGAGGATGCATGAGTTCAAACGCCGACTTCCTTACCGTCCAGGATATTTCTCTGAGTTTTGGCGGCAACGCTGCCCTTACCGACGTCAGTTTTGGCGTGCGTAAGGGAGAAATCCGCGCCATCATTGGCCCCAATGGCGCCGGCAAAACGTCCATGCTGAATTGTGTCAGCGGATTTTACCGTCCCCAGCACGGCCGTATCCTCTTCAAAGAGACCGATTTAACCCAAACTCCCACCCACAAGGTCGCCTCTCTGGGTATTGCCCGCACTTTCCAGAACATCGCCCTCTACACCGGCCTCAGCACGCTGGACAACATCATGGCCGCCCGCCACATCCACATGAAGGAAAATATGGTGCAAAGTATGCTCTACTGGGGCCAGGCGCGGCGCGTGGAAGTGGAAAATCGGGAAATTGTGGAAGAAATTATAGATTTTCTGGAGATTGCTCACATCCGCCGGGCCATTGTAGGGGCGCTGCCTTACGGTCTGCGGAAACGGGTGGAACTGGGCCGCGCTCTGGCCCTGGAGCCGGAACTGCTCCTGCTGGATGAACCGATGGCCGGCATGAATATAGAGGAGAAAGAGGATATGGCCCGCTTTATCCTGGACATTCACGAGCGGCGCGGCATCACTATTGTCCTGATTGAGCATGATATGGGGTTGGTGATGGATATATCGGACCGGGTGGTAGTGCTGGACTTTGGCGTGAAGATTGGGGACGGCACGCCGGACGAAGTGAAGAATGATGAGCATGTTATCCGCGCTTATTTGGGGCAAGACTAATTGATGAACGAACCACAAACAATACCGCAACATTTCTTACAAAAGGTGCAAAAGTACGGTGATACGAAGACGGCCGTGCGCCAAAAAGAACTGGGTATCTGGAAAGGCTACACCTGGCAGGAATCCTACGAACAGGTAAAAAACTTTGCCCTGGGATTGATCGCTCTGGGCTTGCAGCGCGGCGAACAGGTGGCCTCCATCGGTGACAACGACCGGCAGTACTTGTGGGCGTTTCTGGCCGTGCAGGCTGTGGGCGGCGCCAACGTGGGGCTGTACACCGACGCCATCCCCCAAGAGATCGAATACATTGTTAACCATTGTGACGCTACTTTGGCTTTGGCCAAAGACCAGGAACAGTGCGACAAATTCCTGGAACTGAAAGACCAACTGCCCAAAGTCAAAAAGATCATTTACTGGGATGAGCGCGGCTTGTGGGATTATGAGGACGATTGGCTGATTTCCTTTGCAGAAGTGCAGGCTTTGGGTCGGGAACTGGCCCAAAAAGAGCCGGATCGCTTTGAAACGGAAGTGGCCCTGGGGCAGGCGGATGACCTCGGTATGATTTGCTACACCTCCGGCACCACCGGCGCGCCCAAAGGGGTGATGCTCAGTCACAACAACATGCTGGCCGTGGGGCACATGGCCTTTACCGTAGACCCGCGTTATGACACAGATAATCACGTCAGTTTTATGCCCATGGGTTGGATTGCCGAGCCGATTTTTGGCATTGTGGCCCACGTGATGACCGGCATGATTATGGATTTCCCGGAGGAACCGGAAACGGTGCGGGAAAATGTGCGGGAAATTGCTCCGGAAAATCTGCTATACGGCGCCCGGCTGTGGGATAGTATGCTGGGCAGTATTCAGGTACGCATTAATGATTCCACCTGGTTGAACCGAAAATTGTATGATTTGTTTCTGCCCGTTGGTTATGAAATGGCGGAAAAGAAATTCCGGGGTGAACCGGCGGAAACCGGTCTGAAAATTAAATATAAATTGGGCGACCGGCTGGTTTTCCAGCCTTTGCGGGCGCAGTTGGGTATGTCCCGTATTCGCAGCGCCTACACGGCCGGCGCCGTGTTAAGTCCGGATCACCTCCGTTTTTATCACGCTATCGGCGTCAATTTGAAGCAAATTTATGGCTCTACTGAGGTGACGGGCGGTGTAACGGTGCATCGGGATGGGGACATTAAGGTAGCCAGTGTGGGCAAACCGTATCCTGGCGTGGAAATGAAGACGACGGAGGAAGGTGAACTGCTGATCAGTGGCCCGACGGTGATGCAGGGGTATTACAAGAACCCGGAAGCGACGGCGAAGGATATTTTTGTAGATGATGACGGCCGTCGCTGGTTCCGCACCGGAGACGCCGGCTACATTGATGAAGACGGCCACGTTATCTTCCAGGATCGCGTCAAAAACATGATCAAGCTGGCTAACGGCGAAGTGTTTTCGCCCCAATTCATCGAAGGCCGTCTGAAATTTAGTCCGTACATCCGGGACGTGATGACTGTCGGTGGTGAGACGCACGATTTTGTCACGGCGTTGATCATCATGGATTTTGACAACGTAGGCCGCTGGGCGGAAAAACGAGGCATTGGCTACACCACTTTTGTAGACCTGTCCCAAAAGCCGGAAGTGTATGCTTTGGTCACGGAGGCGGTGCAGGAAGTGAACGAAACGCTGCCGCCAGGCGCCCGCTTGCGCCGCTTTGTGTTAATGCACAAGGAGTTTGACGCGGACGAAGCGGAGATGACCCGCTCCCGCAAGCTGCGCCGCAACGTATTAGTGGACAAGTATGGCGATATTATTGAAGCGATGTACAGCGGTGCGGACAGTGTAGAGGTGGTGGCTACGGTGACGTATCAGGATGGGTCGGAAGGTGTGATGGAAACGGCCGTAAAAATAGCGACTTTGGACTAACAATATGAACTGGCAACTACTCCCCCAATTTGCAATAACCGGATTTCTCAACGGCGGCCCGATTGCTCTGGTCTCCCTCGGCATCGTCCTTATCTTCAAATCATCCGAAGTGTTTAACTTTGCCTACGGCCAGCAGCTTCTCATCGGCACGATGGCTACCTGGTGGTTCTGGTCAGAAGACGGCCTGGGGCTGCCCCTGTGGTTGGCCATCATTTGCGCCTTGGGCGTCTCCATTGTGTTGGCTCTGCTCATCGAGCGGCTGGCTTTACGCCCCCTAACCGGCCAGCCCTTGTTAACCATTATATTGATGACGCTGGCTCTTTCCCAGGTATTACAGGGATTGACTATTCTCGTATTTGGTACGGTGCAGCGCAACTTCCCCGTCATTTTCGACATCAGCAACCCCTACAAGATTAAAACTCCCTTTATCTTTAACGATAACAATATTACGGTTATCCTGCGCCAAAATCTGGTTTGGTCATTTGTGGTGGCTATGGTTTGCGTGGCGATTTTGTGGCTGTTCTTCCAATACACCAACACCGGTTTGGCTATGCGGGCTACAGCCGAAGACCACGAAACGGCGCAAAGTGTGGGCATCCGCATCAACCGCGTTTTTGCCCTTTCCTGGGCCATTGCCGGCATTATCGCCACGGTAGCCGGGATATTGGTGGCGACAGCCAGTGGCCTGGATTTGAGTCTGGTGATTGTGGCGTTGGCTGCTTTCCCGGCAGTATTGCTGGGGGGTCTGGATTCGATACCGGGGGCTGTGGTGGGCGGTTTGTTGATTGGCTTGGCTCAGGGCCTGGTGGCCTTGCCCAATGACAGTTTCATTTTTGGCCCGGATGTGGCGTTAGCGGTGCGCAGTTCCCAGGCCATTGCCCCGTATGTTATTTTGCTTATTGTGTTGTTGATTCGGCCGGAAGGGTTATTCGGCCGTAAACGGATTGAGCGTATTTGAGGGAGAGACTGGAGATTAGAGATTGGAGATTTGTGTAATCTCCAATCTCTAATCTCTAATAGCAAATTATGGCTGTTATTCGACCCGCAGGTGATTACGATACTTCTTATGAACAGGATATGGCTGTCATTCGTAAGCGATGGCAGTTGGTTTTGCTGCTGGTTATGCTGGCGGCGTTGTATACCTTGCCGCTTTACACTTCCAGTGCCACCGTTTCCTTTGTCAATCGGGCAGCTATCCTTATTATTGCCGTGCAGGGGTTAAACATCCTGACCGGCTATACCGGTCAGATTTCTTTGGGGCAGGCTGCTTTTATGACAGTAGGCGGCTATATCTCCGCTCTGCTTATGGGCGTGTGGGGCTGGAACTTCTTTTTGGCTTTGCCGGTGGCCGGGCTGGTGGCCGGGCTGGTAGGGTTATTCTTTGGCTTGCCCTCGCTGCGAGTGAAGGGTTTTTATCTGGTGATGGCTACGTTGGCCGCCCAATTTATTATTCCCTGGATAACGCGCAATTTGTGGAAGGATGTGCTGAACGGGGCGCAAGGTCTCAACGTGCCGGTACCGGAAATTGTCCTGCCGGTGGTCAACGGCCTTTGTTACCTGGGCACGCAGTTTGACGCCGAGACTGGTCGCTGCGTTTACCGTTTCTCGACGTCATCGCAATTTATTTATATTTCCCTGACTGTTCTGATTATCACCACGATTTTGGCTTTAAATATCTCCCGCACCCGCTTCGGCCGCGCTCTCATTTCGGTGCGTGACAATGATTTGGCGGCAGAATTGTTGGGGATCAACCTGTTTCAGTACAAATTACGCGCTTTTTTTCTGGCGTCGGTCTATGCCGGATTGGCCGGGGCGCTGCTAGCCAGCAATTTGCGGCATATTAATTCAGAAACAATTGGCTTGAATGATTCCATCATTATGTTAGGCATGTTAATTGTAGGCGGGATGGGTACGAATGTCGGCCCATTCTTTGGCACGGTTTTTATGATGCTGCTGGAGGAGCTGGCCGTGTGGGCTACGCCGATTATTGTGGGCTTGATTGCCAGTGGTGTTTTGCCGGGGAACCAGGCGGGGGTGGGGGCGGCGTTACGGCCGTTAATCTTTGGCACATCATTGGCTCTCTTCCTTATTTTTGAACCGCGCGGTATGGCTTTCCGTTGGAATTTGATAAAGGCGTCATGGCGGCTACGGCCGTTTGCCCGATAACCTTAGGTAAAGGAGGTGGTTTTCTGGTCAAAACTTCCATCCAGTAGATTTGAAAAATTAAGCAAAATTGTTCACTAGACAAGGAGAAGACGAAAAATGAAACGAATACCCTTACCCTTACTTGTGTTATTCATATTCTTAGGCGCTTTCCTGTTTGTCGCTTGCAGTAGTCCGGCTGCTGAGCCAACACAGGCGCCGGCTGAAGAACCCGCTGCTACCGAAGAGCCGGCCGCTGAAGAGCCAGCCGAAGAACCGACCGAAGCAGCGCCAGCCGAAGAAGCCATGGGCGAAGGCAGCATCGCTGTCCTGCTGCCCGACAGCGCTTCCTCTGCCCGCTGGGAAGCTGACGACCGTCGCTTCTTTGAAGAAGCATTCGACGCCGCTGGTGTAGAA
>JALUPA010000625.1 GCA_027054335.1 Ardenticatenaceae bacterium | reverse complement strand
AATGCCAAAAGCGGGGCGATTAGTGACAAAGGGGCAGTTTTTCGTCCTGAAGGCGCAGACCGCAAATTTAATTTGACGCCGGAGAAATCCGTCCAATTACAGATGGCCTACGGCGCGGATGTGGTCATTTGTCTGGATGACTGTACCCACGTGGACGACCCGCTGGTAGAGCAGGAGAAGTCGGTGCGGCGCACGGTGGCCTGGGCGCGGCGCTGCCGCCGGGAGTTTGACCGACTGGCGGCGGAGAAGGGATGGGGGGAGGGGGAACGGCCGTCTCTCATGGCGGTAGTGCAGGGTGGGGCTTCCCGTGATTTACGCCAACAGTGTGCTGAAGAACTGCTGGAAATTGGTTTCGACGTTTATGGGTATGGCGGCTGGCCTTTGGACAGCGACGGCCGTTTGCTGACAGAGTTGTTAGCGTATACTCGTGAATTGATTCCCGATCAGTTTTCCTTGCATGGCCTGGGGATCGGCCATCCGGCCAATATCGTTACCTGTACCCGTTTGGGCTACAATATTTTTGACAGCACAATGCCTACGCGGGATGCCCGACACGGCCGTCTCTACGCCTTCACCGTAGACCCTGCCGTCACCCGCCTGGATGAACAGGGCAATTTCTTTCGTTATATTTACATAAAAGATAAGAAGCACGTCAAAACAAACCGCCCCATCTCTGAATTTTGTGACTGTCCGGTATGCGACCGTTACTCATTGGGCTATTTGCATCATCTGTTCAAGCTCAACGACAGCCTCTACCCGCGTTTGGCAACCCTGCATAACCTCCGCTTTATGACCCAACTAATGGACTCTTTGAGAAGATAACCACAGAATAGGAAGGGCCACAGATAAAAAAATAAAAGATAAAACTGTGGCTTTTCCTATCCGTGGTCTACTTACAGGAAAACGTCTATGTCAGTAACAGTAACAATTCCAGCTACCAGCGCTAATCTTGGTCCCGGCTATGATTGTTTGGGACTGGCGTTGGGGTTATACAATCGCATTACGTTCTCGGAGACGGTCGAACCGGGCCTGCGTATTACGGTGACGGGGACGGACGCGCATAAGGTGGCGATGGATGAGACGAATCTGGTTTACCAGTGCGCCCAAATTGTGTTTGACGAGGCGGGGATACGGCCGTCCGGCCTGCACATCCAGCAGGAAAACAGCATTCCGGTGGGCAGCGGGCTGGGCAGCAGTTCTACGGCCGTGTTAGGCGGTCTGCTGGGGGCAAATGAGTTGGCGGGACGGCCGTTCACCCGCGAGGAAATTTTGCAGATGGCCGTGGCTGCCGAAGGCCATCCCGATAACGTCGCTCCGGCCCTGTACGGCGGCCTCATCCTGGGGATTGCGCACGCAGAAGGGCTGCACATCGAGCATTTGCCGGTGGCGGAGATGCGTGTGGTTGTCGTTTTGCCCGATTTCCCCCTGCTCACCAGTGAAGCCCGCGCTGCTCTGCCCGCTAAAGTGCCCCTCCCGGACGCTGTTTTTAACGCCAGCCGCACCCCGCTGCTCATCCGTGCTCTGGAAACGGCCGATTACGGCAAACTCACGCTGGCCATTCAGGACAAATTGCACCAGCCGTACCGTATCCCCCTCATCCCCGGTCTGGCAGATGCTTTTACGGCAGCGTATACGGCTGGCGCAGCGGCCGTGGCCCTGAGCGGGGCCGGCCCCAGCCTGATTGCTTTTGCCCCCTCTGGACATGAAGCGATTGGGCAGGCGGTTACGGCCGTGTTTGCCCAACACCAGCTCCCCAGCCGCGCCTGGATACTGGATGTGGATCGCGCTGGCAGCCAGGTACAAGCATCAGGTTCGTAGTCAGGTTCGTAGTAACCGCTTTAGCGGTTTGCGGCACGACTGAAGTCGTTACTACGAACCTTGGCGTTACTTTTGGGCCGCTCGCAATCTTTTCCGGGAATCGTTACAATAAACGTGTTATGAACAGGGTTTATCATCGCCAATCTGCCAGGAGTTATTGATGTCCCAGACGAAATTACCACTTCGCGCCTCTGGAATCCGGGATAACCTTAGCCGGGGTTCCGTTGGCGAGTTTCTCCGTGAAAAAATTCAGGACGGTTCTGAACTCTCCATTGTATCCGCCTATTTCACCATTTACGCTTATGCGGCCTTGCAAGCCAAGCTGGATAACATTGCAGAACTTCGTTTTCTTTTTGGCGAACCTCGTTTTATCAAATCCCTCGATCCGGACAAAACAGATACGAAAGCCTTTGAAATTTTAGACAACGGCTTGAAACTGCATAACCAACTCCAGCAAAAGCGTGTTGCTAAAGAATGCGCGGCCTGGATGGAAGAAAAAGTGCAAATCCGCTCCATCAAACAAGCCAACTTACTTCATGGCAAGTTGTATCATCTAAAAGACACCAACGGCCGTAACGACGCCATCGTTGGTAGTTCCAATTTTACACTGCGCGGTTTAGGGCTAGGCCCCACAGGAACGAACAACATCGAACTCAATTTGGAAGTAGACAGCCGCCGCGACCGCGAAGACCTGAAACGTTGGTTTGAAGAAATATGGAACAACGAAGAACTCGTCAAAGACGTCAAAGCGGAAGTGTTACAGTTTTTGGAAAAATTGTACCGCGACAATCCGCCCCAATTTATTTACTATAAAACCCTGTTTCATATTTTTGAAAGATATTTAGTATCTTCTCAATAAATAGGGGAGACAGAGTTAACCGAACTCCCCTGTTGGTAAAGGATGAAAAGCTGGCGATTGCTGTTGGATGAGAT
>JALUPA010000624.1 GCA_027054335.1 Ardenticatenaceae bacterium | reverse complement strand
GCTTCTGGCAGGGGGTACGTGCCTTCCTGCTCGATGGGGTTTTGCGTAGCCATCACCAGGAACAGGTCGTCCATCTGGTAAGTGGTGTCGCCAATGGTGATTTGCCGCTCCTGCATCGCTTCCAGCAGGGCGGATTGCACTTTGGCCGGGGCGCGGTTAATCTCGTCCGCCAGCACCAGATTGGCAAAGAGCGGCCCCTGATGGACGCTGAATTCGCCGGTCTTGGGGTTGTAGATTTGCGTGCCTACCAGGTCGGCCGGCAGCAAGTCCGGGGTGAACTGGATGCGGGAAAAATCGCCGTGAATGGCGTCGGCCGTCGTTTTGATGAGCAGTGTCTTGGCCAGGCCGGGTACGCCTTCCAGCAAAATGTGCCCGTCGGCCAGCAGGCCAATCAGCACCCGCGTCACCAGCGCTTCCTGGCCGACCATCACTTTGTTGATTTCGGCCAATAAATCCTGGATGAACAGGGATTCCCGCTCAACCTGGCTGTTGATTTCACGAATGGATGTTGCGTTCAGCATAAGGTTCTCCTTTATTACATCCGCAGATTACGCAGATTGGCGCAGATTTTTTTGCCTTAATCTGGGAAATCTGCGTAATCTACGGACTTCTTTTAATGGTATGTGAAGCGCCCGGCTCCAACAGGCGCTTCACTTTGGCTCTCGGTATGGTGTCCCCTAGAGATGGTTTGGGTCACGGCCGTAAGTAGTCTGGCCGTTTACCCGATAGCAATGTTAATGGGAACAGCATAGCAGGTATTACGGCCGTTGCCTTTAAGCCAGCCTATGGAGAACCTTAAGAGAACCTTATGGGGGAGTAATTACTCAGTCCAAAAATCGGGGTCATAGGCGGGCAGTTCACAACGCAGCGGCTTGTCTTTGCGCCAGCCGAAGGCGTAGCCGGCCTGCATCAGTTGGTGAATTTCGCTGGTGCCTTCATATATAATAGCGCCCCGGCTGTTGCGCAGGTAACGCTCTACGTCATACTCGTCGGAAAAGCCATACGCACCGTGAATCTGGATGGCCTCGTTGGCTGCTTTGAAGGATTGGTCGGTGGCGTACCATTTGGCCATGGAGACCTCGCGGGTGTTGCGGATACCCTCATTTTTCATCCAGCCCACGCGCAAATAAAGCAGACGGGCATTGTCGTACCACTGCGTCATCCACGCGATTTTTTGCTGGATAAGCTGGTATTGGGCGATGGGCTTGCCAAACGTCTCCCGCTCGTTGGCGTATTTGAGGGAGGCTTCCAGGCTGGTGCGGATCAGGCCGGTAGCGCCGGCGGCCACGGTGTAACGGCCGTTGTCCAGACAACTCATAGCAATCTTGAACCCTTCCCCTTCCTCCCCAATGCGGTTGGCGGCGGGGACGCGCACGTTGTCGCAATGAATCCAGCCCGTGGAACCGGCGCGCACGCCCAGCTTGCCATGAATGTCACCAGAGGTCACGCCGGGCATATCCATCTCCACCATGAAGGCGGTAATGCCCTTGTGCGCCGGCTGGGCGTCCGGGTCTGTCTTGGCAAACCAGAGAATGTGATGTGCTTTGGTCGCCAGACTGATCCACATTTTTTCGCCGTTGATAATGTAATCGTCCCCGTCGCGCACGGCCGTTGAGCGCATCCCGGCTACGTCAGACCCGGCCCCCGGTTCTGTCAGGCCGAACCCGGCATACTTTTCGCCTCTGGCCTGGGGCGCGAGAAAGCGCTGCTTTTGCTCCTCCGTACCCCATTGCAGCACCCCCATACTGTTCAGCCCCATATGCACAGACATGACCACGCGCAGTGTTGTGTCCACCCGCTCCAGTTCCTCGCACACCAGCCCCAGAGTGACGTAATCAAACCCCTGCCCGCCATAGCGCACCGGGATGTTGATCCCCAAAATGCCCAGTTCTGCCATCCGGGGCATAACGGCCGGGTTCATTTCCTGCTGGCGGTCATACTCTTTAATCGTGGGATACACTTCTTTTTCGGCAAATTGCCGCACCATATCGGCTACGGCTTCTTGTTCTTCAGTTAAGGAAAAGTTGAGCATGTTTTACCTCTTGTAGTTTGGTAATTAGGTAACTGTGTAATTACCCAATTACCCAATTACTTAATCTCAGTAGATCCAAATTTCAAAGCATTCAGCCGCGGATTACGCAGATTAGCGTGGATTTTTACAAATTTAATCCCCAAAATCCGCGCAATCCGCGGCAAAAAGTGAGATTTTTGATCTACTGAATTTCAATATGCAAAGGCAGCAATAACAACGGCTGCCCGGAAAATTGACGCATTTGCTGGCCGGTGAGCAATTTAATAATGTCCTCAGCGGCCTCGAATGGTTTGGCCGGGCGGTGGCGGCTGGTTTTGGCGTGCAGGTTGACCACGGAAATTTCGTGGGCGTCGTCAACGGGCAGTTCAGCCAGTTCGGCGGCCTTGCGGATGGCGTCAGGAAAATCGCCGCAGCCGTCCACCAGCCGGCGCTCCAACGCCTGGCGCCCCGTCCAGACGCGCCCTTCACAGATGGGGTCCAGGTCGTCATAGGGCAGGTCACGCCCCTCAGCCACCACCCGCTTGAATTGACCGTATACCGTCTCGATGCTCTTGCGCAGAATTTGCCGTTCCTCTTCCGTCAATGGGGCGGGGTCGCGGTAGAGGCCGGCGTGTTGGCCGCGCTGCACGCTGGCCTGGTTGACGTGCAGCTTCTGGTACAACCCCTGCGTACTCAGCCGCATCATGATCACGCCGATGGAGCCGGTAATACTCATGCTTTGGCACATGATGTGACGGCCGTAGGCGCTGACGTAATAGCCCCCGGATGCGGCCGTATTGCCCATGTACACCACCACCGGCAGCTTTTGGCTCAACCGCTCAATCTCCCGGCCAATCAGATCGGCGGCCAAAGCTACCCCGCCCGGCGAATCCACGTGGAAGACCAGGGCGGCCATGTTGCTCATCCCCTCGGCGCGGCGGATGAGGGAGAGCAGGGTGGCTTCCCCGGCTGTCACCCCACCGACCAGGGGGATGGGCAGGTCTACCGGCGGCTTCTGGCTGGCTCCCATGGTGATGGCCCCTTCCAGGCTGATCACCCCGACAAACTTTTTGGTGTGACGGCGGGGGATTTCCAGCAGCATTCCGCGGGCGTCGCGCCATTCCTTGAGGCTGGCTTTCGGTCGTTTATTTTCTGTAGGGCAATTTGCCAAATCGCCCAACGATGACTTGTCATCTTCCTCAGCTGTTTCTATTTTTTCATCCGTAGTCGGGGATTCCAATCCCCGTTCCTGCGTGGTAAGGATACCGCGGCTACAAGTTTCCCCCTCTCCATCCTCCGCGCCTGCCGCGCTCTCTGCAGTTTCTTCCGCCAGCAGCCAGGCCAGTTCGTCTTCGTAGGCGATAGCGTCAATCAGCCCGGCGTCCAGCGTTTCCTGGATGGTGAGGGGCGCGTCGTCAAGCAACGCCTGAAATTCGGCCTGGGTTTGCTGACGGCCGTCTGCCATTGCTGCCGTCAACGTGTCAAACAGATCGTCCAGCAGCCAGGTCATCTGCTCCTGCTGCTCCGGGGTGATATTCGATTTGCTGAACATATTGCCGGCCGTTTTATAAGGAGAAATTTGCACGACGTCCGCCTGGACGCCAATCTGCTTCAGCGCGTCCTTGAGGAACATCGCTTCCAGACGCAGCCCCAGTACATCAAAATGAGCGCCGGGCGGGGCAATAATGCGGTCGGCGGCGCAGGCTACCAGGTAATGCCGCGTGTCCAGGTAAGGTGTGTAGACTACCACTTCCTTGCCTGCTTCCCGCAGTCGCTGCAGGGCCTGACGGATGTTTTGCAGCGTCCCCAGCCCGCAGGAGAGTCCGCGCAGGACAAACAGGACGCCTTTGACGTTCTCCGCATCGGCGATTTTTTGCAGACGGCCGTTCAGCTGTTCCATACTCAGCGGCGGCGGGGGCAGGGGAAGCTGGCGCTCGATAAAGCTGCGCGGCGGCTCGTTCCGTTCCGGCAGCGGCCCGCCCAGGGGGATGATGACGTAATCCAGTTTGGCTCCCTGCAGTTGGCGAATTTTGTTACGGCCGTCCGCCCACAAACAGCGCCATTCATCCTCCACCGTCTGCCAAAGCTGGCGTAATTCACCTTTCAGTTCTGTAAAGAAGTTGGGTTGGTTGTTATTCTCATTCATAAGGGAGTTTTATGCTCCGGTCAACTACGGCAAAATCGTTACAAAGGCAAAATTCTGGCTCGGAGTTTATGTTTGTCTATGATGATCAACGCGCCAGACTCAAGAAGGTATTGAAGACCAGTGAACAGCTTCCCACCCATTTTGCCGGAAAATATCTACCCAAATAGGTGACAGATTCATGTCAATGACAAATTTCATACTGTCGTCAAAGGCAGCTCGATTTCTTCAGCGCGCCAGGCTGCGTAAGCCAGGGCTTCTGTTATATCTTCAGCTTCGAGATAAGGGTACAAGTCCAGAATCTCTTGGGTGGAATAGCCGGAAGCTACAAGACCAACTATTGTGCCGACGGTTACGCGCATACCGCGTATGGTGGGTTTCCCCCCCATTATTTGGGGATCAAATGTAATTCGATTTAATTCACGCATATTTTCTCTCTTGTCAAGCGGTTTTGATTATTGTATCACGAATAACTTGCTCAAGTGTATAATGAATTCAGAAGTAAGCGAACTCAAAGTTTAAATACACTTTCAAACCGTTAGGATTTTGCTATAATCAAAGGTAACAATTGATATGGCAAACAGGGAGCTGGGAATAGCCCGGCTGAGAGGGTGACCGTGGTCACCGACCTGCGAACCTGATCCGGGTAATGCTGGCGTAGGGATTTGAAAAAGAAAACAGTCAGCCACCCGGAAGGGTGGTTTTTTTATGGCAGTTTTAATTTTTGCGAATGGGGTGATGGACGGGGTGGACTGGGTACGGCCGTATCTGGCAGAGGCAACGGCTGTCATCGCCGCCGACGGCGGCACGCGCTACCTGCACCAATTAGGCCACCCGCCACAACTGGCTATTGGCGATATGGATTCCCTCGCGCCGGAGATGCGCCGCTGGCTGGCAGTCAATCAAACGACCTTCATCACCCATCCCCCCGCTAAAGATGAAACGGATTTGGAACTGGCCCTGCTTTACGCCGCTGACCATTACCCGGATGACTTGCTCTTGTTTGGGGCGCTGGGCGGCCGTCTGGACCAGACCTTGGCCAACATCCTGCTGCTGACCCATCCCCAACTGCACGGCCGTACCGTCCAGCTGGTTACAGAGCATGAACGCGCCTGGTTGGTGACGGCCGTATCGGAAATTTACGGCCGTGCCGGTGACACCATTTCCCTTATCCCTCTGGACGGCGACGTGCGGGTGCGTTCCACCCGCGGCTTGCAATGGCCTCTGCGTGACGAAACGCTGGCTTTTGGCCTGGCGCGGGGGGTGAGTAATGTGATGACGGGAGATACGGCCGTGGTGGAGGTAGAGAGCGGAACGTTATTGTGTATTCATAGCCGCCCGATTTTGTAAATCGGGCGGCGGCGATTTGCCAAATCGCCCGACATTTTTGGAGAAGAGAAATGAGAAAAATAATGGGATTGTTAGTGATGATACTGTTTTTAGCTGCGTGCGGGACGGGGGGAGATACGGCCGTGCCCGAAAGCGGCACGCCCCGTGTCCTGACCCTGATGACCCACGACAGCTTTGCCATCAGTGAAGACGTGCTGCAAGCATTTGAAGCGAAAAACGACGTAACCGTAGAAATCCTGCCTTCCGGCGACGCGGGTGCGGCCTTGAACCAGGCCATTTTAGCCAAAGACAACCCGCTGGCCGATCTGTTCTTTGGTGTGGACAACACCTTTATGAGCCGCGCCCTGGAAGCAGACATCTTTGAAGCGTATGATTCTCCAGCATTGGCTGACATTCGGGCCGATCTCAAGCTGGATGAAACCAACCGCCTCCTGCCGGTAGATTACGGTGACGTCTGCCTGAACTACGATAAAGCCTGGTTTGCCGCAAAGGGGCTGCCCGTCCCCGTCTCCTGGGAAGATTTGCGCGATCCGGCGTACAAAGGGCTGCTGGTGGTGGAAAATCCGGCCACGTCCAGCCCCGGTCTGGCTTTTATGCTGGCTACGGTGGCCGCTTTTGGCGCAGATGACGAGTATGATTTCCTGGATTACTGGGCGGATTTGCGGGCTAATGAGGTGCTGGTGACCAATGGTTGGGAAGATGCGTATTACGGGCAATTTACGGTAGGCGGGGGTGGGGAACGGCCGTTAGTCGTTTCTTACGCCTCCAGCCCCCCCGCCGAATTTATCTTTGCCGATCCGCCCGCAGACGAATCCCCCACCGCCAGCATCACTGCGCCAGGGATGTGCTTCCGCCAGGTAGAGTTTGTGGGCATCCTCAAAGGGACGGAAAGCCGCGATCTGGCCGAAAAGTTTGTAGATTTCATGCTGGGGCAAACGTTCCAGGAGGACATCCCCCTCAATATGTTCGTCTTCCCGGCCAACGAGCCGGCTGCTCTCCCGCAGGAATTTACCGACTGGGCGCAAATCCCCGACCAACCGGCCACGCTGCCTCCCGACGAAATCGCCGCCAATCGGGACGCCTGGATTGAAGCCTGGACGGAGATTGTGTTGCGGTAAACGGTAATTGGTGAACGGTGGTCGGTTACATTAAAATTTACCGATTACCGTTTACCGATAACTGATTACCGTTATAATTCTGCTACAAGACGCCCGCCGGTGGCAGTGAAGGGTCTTGCCAGAGAGCTGAAACCCGGCAGGGAATGATTTTCATTCCCGCAACAAAACTGCAAAAATAAAATTCAGCCATTTTGAAAAAATAGAGTGGTTCGTGAAGCGTGCTGCGTAAAAACGTGAGGCTCGTTCACGTCTTTACGCTTTCATGCTTTCGCGCTTTCACGCACCACGCCCGCGAGGTGACATATGACCTATGAGTTTGAAAAACTGGGCCGGCCGATGAACCGGCCCAGTAAGGAAATGGAGACCTTTCCCGCGCCGCCCCACGTGACCCTGGTGCGTTTTACGTCGGATGAGTTGACCAGTTTTTGTCCGGTAACGGAGCAGCCCGACTTTAACACGGTGGAGATTGAGTATGTTCCGGACAAGCTGTGCGTGGAAAGTAAAAGCCTGAAGTTGTATTTGTGGACGTTCCGGGAGGAGCGTATTTTTGGCGAGGGGCTGGCGGCGCAGATTGCCCAGGATTTAACGGATAAGCTGCACCCCCATTCCTGTAAAGTGACGCTGCACCAAAATATTCGCGGCGGTTTGCAAATGACGGCCGTAGCCGAAATCAAGCGGGAGGATGAAAAATGATTTACGTGATTTTGTATCTGGCAGCCATTGTATTGGCAAATCTGACGGTAGCCCGATTCGGCCCCAATTCAGTCATTGTCGTCGCCTTCCTGTTCATTGGTCTTGACCTGACAGCCCGCGACCAACTACATGAAGCCTGGCGGGAGGATCGCCTGTTCCTGAAGATGGCCGTCCTTATTGCCACCGGTTCGCTGCTCTCTTACGCCCTGAACCGGAATGCCGGCTCCATTGCTCTGGCCTCATTTGTGGCCTTTGCCGCTGCGGCCACGGTGGACACGCTGGTCTATCACCTGTTGGGCGGCTACCCCCGTTGGTTACGTATCAATGGGAGCAACATTCCCAGCGCGGCCGTAGATTCTATCATTTTCCCCACGCTGGCCTTTGGCGCGTTTTTATGGCCGATTGTATTGGGGCAATTTTTGGCAAAAACGTTGGGCGGCTTCCTCTGGTCGTTGGTTTTTCGTTGGGTGGATCAGCGATCAGCAGCGCGGGTGGAATTGGAGATTGGAGATTAGTTTTTATCCGCAGTATTGCGCAGATTAAATCACCAAAAATCGGGGATATTCTTCGTTTGGGCCAAAAGCTGTAAGACGATTTGCCAAATCGTCCGGGCGATTTAGCAAATCGCCCTACAATGAGCGAAACGGAGACCGTCCCCCCAAAATCTGCGCTAATCTGCGCCATCTGCGGATTACTCATCCAGGGGCACAATTTTCTGGCGCAGAGCGTAAATGGCGGCTTGTGTCCGGTCGGTTAGTCCCAGTTTGCTCAGAATATTGCTGACGTGGGTTTTTACCGTCTTCTCGCTCAAGGTTAACTGGGCAGCGATGGCCCGGTTGTCGCAGCCGCGGGCGATTAGTTTGAGGACTTCCAGTTCGCGGGCGGTCAAAGCCGTCAGAGAGCGGCTGGTCCCTGACACCTCGTCCATCAACCGTTTGGCAATGCGCGGGTGCAACCGGGCTTCGCCGCGAGCAGCCGCCAGGATGGTGTCCAGCACCTCGTCCGGGGCAGCGCTTTTGAGCAGGTAGCTTAACGCGCCGGCCTTGATGGCCGGGAAGACCATGGCGTCCTCGTGATGGCTGGTCAGAACGACAACCTGCGTTTGCGGGCTGATTTGGCGTATTTGGCGCGTCGCTTCGATGCCGTCCATGCCGGGCATGTTCAAATCCATCAAGACCACGTCGGGCGGAGTGGCACTGACCAGGCGGGCCGCTTCTGCCCCGTTTTCGGCCAGCCCTGTTACCTTGACCTGCTCCTGGGTTTCCAGAAACATCTCCATACCCTGCCGCACGACAGGATGGTCATCTACAATAAGCACAGTTACCGGATCAGACATAGGCGGTCTCCTTGAGGGG
>JALUPA010000623.1 GCA_027054335.1 Ardenticatenaceae bacterium | reverse complement strand
GGGCTGGAACGGCCGTTGGCCCTCCACCACTACCCAATTCGTTGTGGGCGCAGTGGGAGAGAGTGATTTGGAACTGCTCTCCACCGCCGAATACCTTTACCGTCACGTCAATCTGGCCCGCGCCTACTTCTCCTCCTTCCGCCCCATTGCCGGTACCCCGCTGGAAAATCAACCCCCAGCCAATCGCCAGCGAGAACACCGTCTCTACCAGACCTCTTTCCTCTTCCGCGATTATGGCTTTGATCTGGAAGACCTCCCCTTCGACCAAAACGGCAATCTGCCCCTGGATATTGACCCCAAGCTGGCCTGGGCGCAGCGGCATTTGCGAGAAAATCCAGTAGAACTGAACCGGGCCGGCCGCCAGGAACTCCTGCGCGTGCCCGGCATCGGCCCCAAAAGCAGCCACGCCATCCTCCGCGCCCGCCGCCAGGGAACTCTCGTCGACCTCCGCGACCTGCAAGCCCTCGGCGTCCCCACCAAACGTCTCAAACCATTCGTCCTGCTGGACGGAAAACGGCCGTCATACCAGCTTCCTCTGTGGTAAAATGGGATTGAGTAATTGGGTAACTGAGTAATTACCCAATTACCCACTTACCCAATTACCAAATGGAGGCATTATGACCACCCTACCCATCACCCGCATGACCTTATACAAACACGGCGTCGGCTTCTTTGAGCGGCGCGCCAAACTGGAAGGGGACGCCGTTACCCTGACCTTTCCCGTCGAAGCGATGAACGACGTGCTGAAAAGCCTGACGGCCGTAGATTGGGGCGAGGGGCAAGTAACCGGCATAGATTACGCCACCCCGCAAAGCCGGGAAGAGCGGCTCACCGGTTGCTCCGTCCGCCTGGACGACGGCCGCAGCTTGCGCGATCTGCTCATCAGCTTGCGGGGGCGGCAGGTGCGGCTGCTGCTGGATCAGGCCGAGACGGCCGAAGGCGTTCTCATCGGCCTGGACGAACTGCCGGAACGCCAACCCGTCGCCGCTTCCCTCGTTTCCCTCCTGCAGGATGGGGGGCAGACCCGCGCCTTTACCCTGGGGCGGGTGCAGGGGGTAGATATTCTGGACGAACAGGGGGCGGCCGATTTGCGCTTTTTCCTGCAAGTTTCCCTGACCCAGGAGCGGCAGCGGCAAGTGACCATCCGCCTGACGCCGGGGCGGCACGATTTGTCCGTCAGCTACGTCGCCCCGGCCCCCGTCTGGCGCGTCAGCTACCGCCTCCTGGCCGATTCGGAAACAGGCGAGGCCCTGCTGCTGGGCTGGGGCATCTTCGACAACCAGTTGGACGAAGACCTGGAAAACGTGGCCCTGACGCTGACGGCCGGGATGCCCATCTCCTTTATTTACGATTTGTACACCCCCTTCACCCCGGAACGGCCGGAAATCAAGGAAGAAGAACGGGTTGCCCCCGGCCCGGTAAATTTTGCCGGCGCGCTGCCGGAAGAGCCTGTGATGGCCGCGGCGGCCGCTCCGCCATCCCCCAAAATGATGCGGGCCAGAAAGCCCATGGCGGAACAGTTGGCCCAGACGACGGCCGTAGAAACCGCCGGCGCCGCCAAAGGCGCGTTGTTCCAATACCGCATCCAGACACCGGTCAGTGTGGGACGGGGACAGTCGGCCATGGCCCCCATCCTTTCCGTCACCCTGCCGTGCCAGAAGGAACTACTCTACAACGGGGCCAAAATGCCGGATCATCCGGTAGCCAGTTTGCGCCTGGAAAACAAGACGGGGCTGACGCTGGAACGCGGCCCGGCGCTGGTGCTTGAGGACGGGGATTATGCGGGGGAGGCGGTGCTGCCGTTTACGGCCGTAGACGCCGAATTCGTCGTCCCCTTTGCCGTCGAACTGGGTGTCCGCGTGCGAGAACAGTCCGGCTCCCGCACGGAAATACACGGCCTGTCGCTGGAAAAAGCGTATCTGCTGGTGGAAGAATGGGACATCCGCTGGCGGGAATACCGCCTTTTCAACAGCACCGCCCAAGCAATGACCGTCCTCGTCGAACAATCCCGCCAGACACAATATGAACTGTTCGACAGCCCGGAACCGGCCGAAACCAGCGAAGACAGCGTCCGTTTTGCCGTGGAACTGCCGCCGCAATCAGAGAAAACCCTCCGAATCAACCGCCGCCGCCTGCGCCGCCGCCGCGAGGAAATCAGCAGCCAATCTTACGTCAAATTGCAGCGTTACCTGCGTCAGGGGTTGATGGATCGGAAGACGCACGACCTGATAGCCGAAATTTTGGGACTGATGGAACAGATTGACCGGCAAAACGAGCGGCTGGCAGAGATTGAAAAAGAACGGGACGCCCTTTACCAGGGGCAGGAACAAACGCGGGAAACAATGCAGGTGCTGGGCAGTTCCGGCAAGGAAGGCAAACTGCGCGCCCAATATGTAGACCGCCTCCAGCAAATGCAAACCTCTTTGGATGCGCTGGCCGGGGAAGAACAAAACGTCCGGCAGAAAATCAAGCGGCTGGAAAACGCCATACAGGAAAAATTGGGAGACGCGGCGTAAATGGGCGAGAAAGACATTGGCGGCAAATACCTGATTGACCGTGACCCGGAAGGCTGGATTCGCTGGCTGCTCAACGATGACAGCCTGCAAGTGGAAGAAGTCCTTTCGCCGGAATTCCAGTTTGTCACCCGGCGCACCGACTCCATCATGCGGGTAAAAGGGCGGGACGGTCCGTTTACCGCCCTGGCCGAGTTGCAGCTTTACTACGAAGCCGACATGCCGGCCCGGCTGCAAAATTACACG
>JALUPA010000622.1 GCA_027054335.1 Ardenticatenaceae bacterium | reverse complement strand
GGGTGGGGATGGGAGTGGGCAGCGGCGTGGGAGTAGGTGGCGGGGTTTCGGTAGGCACGGCCGTAGGTGTGGGCGGCAGGTTGGTGGACAAAGGCGTGGGCGAGACGGCCGTTTCCGGCGCGGGTGAAGCAATGATAGCCGTATCCGGCACAGCCACTACCCCACCCTCCGCTTCCGCTACCGGTTCGCTCCCGCCATTGCCGCCGCAAGCAGTCAGCAACAACAATAGCGCCGCCGCTATCCATATTATCAAAGACCATCGTACTGCGTTGTATTGTTTTCTGTGCATGATCGCTTCCCACCAATAAAAAATCTCAACTATCCATGCCCATCCGTGGTTCTGGTACGCGGTCTCGGATTTGCCGGATGTGCGCCGGGCGGGTACGGCAGCAGCCACCAATCAGGGCTGCACCCATCTTGCGCCACTCCCGGCTGATTGTGCCGTACTCCGAGGGGGCCGTGTCGCCGCGCCAACATTTGTGAACGACATCGTACCGCTCGCCGGAGTTAGGGTAGACAATTATATATTTACGGGTGGCAGATTGCACGGCCGTGATCAAATCCGGCATCAAATAAGGCGGCGTGCAATTCACCCCCACGGCCACCACATTGGGGATACTATCCAGCAAGGCAGCGCATTGGGCAAGCGGCGTGCCGTCACTGATATGCGCCCCGTCTCTGGCAGAAAAGCTGACCCAGGCCGGCATTTGCGGCGTTTCCCGCAACAGTTGTGCCAACGCCTGCGCCTCCTCCCACGAAGGAATCGTCTCGCAAGCCAGCAAATCCGCTCCGCTGTCTGCCAGGATGCGCCAGCGGGGGCGATGCCAGTCGGCCAATTCCGCCGCGCTCAGGCCATAATTGCCCGTGTACTCGGAACCATCCGCCAGGTACGCGCCATACGGGCCAATGCTGGCAACTACTAACGGCCGTAACCGCCCCACCCGATTCGCCTTTACCGCCCAAAACTCATCCCGCGCCTCTTGCGCCAGCCGTACCGACAACCGCAGCAAATCCACCGCAGCCTCTTTCGACAAGCCGCGCCGCATCAACCCCGGAATGGTTGCCTGGTAACTGGCGCTGATCACACAATCCGCCCCCTGCCCCAAATAATCGCTGTGTACCTGCCGGATGGCATCCGGCTCTTCCAGCAGCAGCCGCGCTGACCACAACTCATCCCCTAAATCATAGCCGCGCCACTCCAACTCCGTCGCCAGCCCCCCGTCCACAACAAAAACACCCTGATATTCAATAAATGGCTTGATTGGATCAATCATCTCATCACCTCATCGCCTTATGCCCTTATCTCCCAATTACCCCATCCCCAACACCCAAGACGGCCGTTTAGGAAAAATCGCTTGCCGGTAAACCTCCTCATCTACTGGCTTGTCATGTCCCGGTGTAATCCAGTCAAAACGACGGCCGTCACCCAAAGCCACAGTCATCTCATAGCCAAACTGGCGATAATACCAGGGGATACCGGTAATCACCTGCACCAGTTCGCCCCGCGCCGCGCTTTTGGCGTGGATGGCGGCAAACTGCGCCCGCACCAGTCCCCGCCGCCGGTATGCTTCATCCGTCCCCACCAGTTCCGGCCGGCCGACGCCAAATTCAATGCCATCATACGTCCAAGTTTGGGAGATGAGGTTCATACTGGAGACGATACGGCCGTTGTTCTTCTCATCCACCACCACCGTAAAATCATCTGCCCGCGTCGTGGGATGATCCCCATTCATCAAATCCCGCGTCCAATGCGCCAGATACGTAGCCGGTTCATCCGGGGCATCGGCATGGATACGGGCATTAAACGCCGCCAATGCCTCCGTGTCGGCCGGCGTCGCCCAACGTAAAATCAACCCCTCCCCCAAATCCTGCGGCAACTGCATCTGCACCATCCAAAGCCTCCGTAAACCATTAATTTTGAGACGCTGTTAATAAAATTGTGTCATTCGTTACCTATATTCTATAATTCATACGAAAATTAAACACTGATATGCTATCAATAGTATTATTTTACAAGCGAGGTCAACAATGTATTTCTTAAATAATTGGTTATTCTGGCTGGCATTTGCCTTGCCCGGTTTACTATTGGGGCTTTACGCCCAATCCAAAGTCAAAAGTGCTTACAGCAAATACGCCAAAGTTCGCACAGAGCGGAACATTGCCGGTTCCCAGGTGGCGCGTGAATTGCTGGATTCGCACGGTCTGTATGACGTGCTGATTGAACGGGTTCCCGGCGAGTTGACAGATCATTACGATCCCCGCAACAAAGTACTGCGTCTGAGCGAAGGTGTATACGACAAGCCATCTATAGCGGCTGCCGGGATCGCCGCTCATGAATCCGGCCACGCGCTGCAACATGCGGCCGGCTACAAGGCGTTGGGCCTGCGCACCGCTTTGGTTCCAGCTACGCAGTTCAGCAGCAAGCTGGCGCCGCTGCTTTTTACCATTGGTTTCTTTCTGAATATTTTTATTGGTACAGGATTTGGTCTTTACATTGCCTGGGCCGGCGTAGCTTTGTTTGCCATTGCCGTTCTATTCACGCTCATCACCCTGCCGGTGGAGTTTGACGCCAGTAGACGGGCCAAGCAGCAATTGGTAACGCAAAATATCCTCTTCCCGGATGAGATGGAAGGGGTAAACAAGGTGCTGAATGCGGCGGCCCTGACCTATGTGGCAGCGGCCGTTACCGCTATCGGGCAACTACTCTATTACATTACCATCCTAAACCGACGCCAGTAAACAAGAAAAAAGGATGGGAACTTTCCCATCCTTTTTTCAAATTGTGAGCAGCACAAGCCCGGTATAACAGTCATCCCCACCCCTCACCCCCGATCTAACGGGAACGGCTCAGGGAGACGCCGAAAACCATTCCCGCTATTAACATAATCACAACCATAATGGCGATAGTTGTTATATCAACGTACACAATCATGACAGCCTCCATTGCAGGGCAATTTTTAAAATTGCCCTACGTACACCTACCGACCTCGGTTTAGGGATATACCAATCATCAGACCAATGGCGATAGCAACGAGGCCGATGAGAATAAGCGTTGTAATTTGCACGGGAAACATTTTGCCACCTCCATTGATGATTTCAAAGCACTTTTATGTGCTGCTAGAATCATAACAAGAATGATGGCGACTCAACTGACACAGAAATTACAAATTTAACATGGCCGCCTGACAAAAGTGACGGAATGCAAAACGGCCGTCCCGCAGAACGGCCGTCTCGTAAATCCAAAAAAACGGTTGTTTACTCTTCCACCTTCAACACGTACCCCTGGTTATGCACATTTTGCACAAAGCGCGGGTTCCGGTGATCCGGTTCAATTTTGCGCCGCAGCCGGGCTACGGCCGCAATCAGGGCTTCATCAGAAACACCGCCTTTGGCAGTAGGCCAGCCGGCCGTAATCAACTCATCCTTGCCCACCACCTGGTCCTTGCGCTCGTACAGTAAATGGAACAAACGGTATTCCAGCCGGGTCAACGCCGGAACCGGACGGCCCAGTACCCACACCTGCCGCGAGGCTTCGTCAAAGTACAACGGCCGTTCCCACACCGGCTCCTGTTCCTGAATAAAGGCGGCAAAAACGGGGGCAAACACCGGCAGCGGTTCCGTCTCAGACAACACCCCTTTTATCTGCAGTTGACGGACAAACGGCCGTTCCACCTCAGCCAGCGGCAGATCATCACTCAAAAACAACAACACCCGCCGCTCCCGCGAGCTAAGGCTGTCCCAGATTTTCTCACACTCAATATGAACGCCGGGGATAGCCAGCAGTTGAGTCACAATATCCTCGTGGCCCAGCGATAACGCCAGATTCCGTTCCATCACCCCCAGATAAACCGCCCGCAGCAGTCCGGCGTGGCCGCCCGTCAGGCGAAAAAGTTCTCTATCCAGGCCATCCGGCAGGGGGAGTTGGTTGCGTTGGGCGATGCGCTGTAAAAGGGAAATGGCGTCTAATTGATTGTACGGCCGTAACCCCATCACATTCGAGGCCACCAACTCATAAAACTCCTCCCGTTCCGCATCCATCGCCATCAGGTTGGGCAGCATATCCCGCGTAAAGAGGATGTAAGACACCCGATACTTGTACGCCTCCCGCAAGCCGCGCAAATTGGCAAAAAAGCGCGGTTCCGCCTCCTGGTACACCTCGTCAAACTGATCACACAAAATCACCAGTCGCCGCGAAGAATGGGCCAATAGTTGGCGCACCGCCAGCTTGAAATATCGCTGCACCTTCAACGTATCGCTGCCCGCATCCAGCATCCTCTCATGCAGATCACTCATCGCTGCCAGCGTCTCATCCGTCAGACCCAGCCGCTCTTTGTCCCCGTCCAACATCTCCAACTGTTCCAGAATCAGGCTGTAAACAGTGCGATCCGTAAAATCCGGTGCATAATGAAAATTGACCCGGACGATAATCGTATCCGTATCCAGTTCCCCCAGGTACATCCCCTGCGTCTGTGGATCGCGGATATGGTTAAACAAATTCGATTTGCCCACCCCGCTGATGCCAATAACCGAAGCTGACTCGCCTGCCCGCGCCCAGCCAAAAATCCGCTTCACTTCCGCCTTGCGAAAATCCCGTTGTTGTGAATTGATTGTCATATGTACCTCTTTGCGTGAAAACGTGAAGACGTGACATTTATCACGCCTTCACGCATCACGCTTTAAGATGTCCTTCCACCGAAAGCAGCGTATACAAAATCGTCAGCAATTCTGAAGGATGATCCGGCAGGACGCGCAAATCCAGGTTGCGGTATACGTCCTGTTCCTGTTCGGACAAATCTCCTCCGGCAATCCAGATAAGACCGGCCTTATCAGAAGGCCGGTATTCATCATACGCTCTGTCCAATTCATCCTCAGTCGTACACAGCATCAGCAAGGAATAACCGCCTTCCAGAGCGTCTCCTATCTGCTCCCAGAACTGTCGCACCCGCCGCCGCGTTACCCGATCCCGGTAATCGTATTCAGTCAGGGGCAGCGCTGCCGGGGAACTATCGAAGGTCACCCCGCTCAGGGAACCGTGCATTTTATAAATGGCGGTGGCCGCGCTTTCGGCCACGGCCGTATCCGGGGAAGTGATGGTTTGATACGGCCGTTTCCGCACCTCATACGCCTCCTCCAGATAGCAATGCTGGTTCGTCGTATACACCGCCCGCCAATCCAGCCGCGCCACGCGCCGGAAAAAATTGGGCCGCGGCTGATTCTCATAATATGTCTGATGTTTGGCCAACAGTTGCTCCCGGTCACCCATCTTGTTCAGGTAATACGCAAACAGCTTGGCCGGTTTTTCCCCATTCCCCATGCCGTAATCAATCTCTTTCATCAACTGTTTAGCCAGGTGATGGGCATTGGGCCAGGGGACGCCTTTGGGTACGGCCGTGCCCAAAAACAGCATCACCTTACCCGCCACCAACTGCTCTGCCAAAAACCGCTGTTGAGCCGTGGCCAATGCCAGCGCCGGGGCAAAAAAGCCACTGTCCTCCGGCGCCCAAAGCGAATCCGACCGCTTTTGCTGCATATACACATCAAAAATCGTCTGCGCTGGCTGCCGCCCTGCCAGCTTATCCAACTCCGCGCAAATCAAAACGGCCGAATGGATCGCCTGAATCTTGCGCCCCTCATCCACGTGTCGCAGCCGGGCTACATTCAACGTCACCATCAACAAACTAACCAGATGCTCCCGGCGCACCTCTGCCAGATCGCTGTGCAGCGTTTTGGCAAAATCATGGGCCATGCGCCGCAGTTCATGCACCACCAATGCCGCCTTGCGCACGTCATCACCCGCCTCCGGCCCTAACTGTGGTGGCAGCCCGCCGCGGTCCGCATCCAGCAGCGCCTTCTCCAACTTCAAAAAGTCCAACGTCTTCATCCCCGCCAGTAACCGGTACTTAATATCCGTCTCCAGAATCACAAAATCGCGCAAAATGTGACTCTTTTCCGTGCGGTAAAAATCAATCAGCCAGCACTTACCCGTCTCATCCACCATCACATTGCGCCCCGTCAAATCACCATGCGTAATGCACTGATACACCGGCAAAACACACTCATCCCGGTACCTATTCAGCCAGGCAATCGGGTTCAAAACCGGCGGCGCATCCGGCGTAAAGCGAAACGTATCCGCCTGCGGGTCTAACTGCGGCAGCACCACCTGGATGCGCCGGATCAACTTCGTCTGTTCCAGCTGCAGAGCGTCAAAATAAAGCTGGGGCAAATCCCGCCGGTCCCGCTCACGGGCCTCATACCAGTTGCGGCACGTATCATAAAACAAGCCGCGCAAACTCTCAACAATCTGTTCCGGCGTAGCTTGCTGGTAATACTCATCCATCTCCTGCAGGATGGAACGCTCATTCTCGGCAAATGAGTACAACAACCCGCCCATATGGCGCGAATAAGCCACCCCCATCTGACCTACAGTATTAGCCGGTAAAAACCGCCGTACATTTTTCTGGAACTGCGCACTCTCCGTTTTCACTTTGTCCCGGCGACCCACTTTAACCACGTAAGACCGCCCCATCCCCCCGGTAGAATACGTAGGTTGGGCGCGTACTACAGCCGCCCCGGCCAGTCCTTGCTTCAACTTACTCAAATACACCCGGTCTGCATCGGCAAACAGTTTACCAAATAAATCCTGTACTTGTGGCGTAAGCAGCGTCAGCGGTGGCTTTTCTCCCGTTTTCCAGGTGACATCCTCCGCCACTTCGCTAAAAATTCGCTCCGAACCGCCAATATACTCCAGATCAAAATTGATCTGCACCTCTTTCTCAAACGATTCCGAAACAGCATTCAGTAAATCACGCCGGTATCCGCCCTCCTTTTCAATAAACCGGGAAGCGCCTAAATCCTGCAATGCTCGCAAAATACGCTTTCCATCAGAATAGGCCGTCAAGACAATACAAGGCAATTCAATTAGATTCATTTGCCGCATATCTGCGATTAACTGGAGTCCATCCTCATTTTGTTCATCATCCTCAACTAGCCTGATATCTACAATAGCCAAGTGGAAATGCTCTGTCTCCAAAGCAGAATACGCTTCCTGGTACGTGGTCGCTAGGCGCACCCGATAGCCGGCTTCGCCTAACCAACGGCTGATAGGTATGTAGAATTGATCTAAATCTTCTACTAACAGAATTTTTTTTGTATATTGCTGCTCATTCATACCCGTCTCCTTCAATCAACCGCCTGGCGTTTGCTTAATACCCATTCCGGGGTAGAGTCAACGTAAAGATCATTCCCACGTCTGGCATGGGCTGAGCAGTTAACATCCCATTGTGATTTTCAGCAATGCGGCGGCACTGGAACAAACCAACCCCTGTCATTTTTCCCTTTTCCTCTTTGGTACTGTAGCCAAATTCGAAAATTTCTTCCAGCTTATCGCGGGCGATCCCCTTACCGTTGTCCCGCACGTGGATAAAAATATGGTTGTCAGTTGTTTCCACCTCGATTTGCACCACACCTTCCCGCCCCTCCGGGATGGCGGCGTAGGCATTCTCCAGCAGATTGTGTAACAGCAACTCCAGCGTCAGATCATCAGCCCATATCTCTGGCAGCGGCTCGCAGATGACAGCCGACGTGTTCACATGCGGTGGCTCTACCCGCTTGATGCTGTCCAGTACTTTGCGTATCAACTTATGCAAATCCACTCGCTGCGGATCATATTTGCCAATGATAACAAATTCTTTAAGGCGGCCGCTTAACCGCCCCGTCACTTCAGCATTGCGGCGTAAATCATTCATGGGGCCGGCGTAATCAGCCTGCGCTTCAATCTTTTCCTCCAGCTCATCCACCAGATCGGGGATGTTAGCTACAGCGCTTTTAATATCGTGAATCAGCCCGGCCGCCATATCAGCCGCCACTTCACTCACTTCCCGGCGACGGGCTAACTTGTACTGTTCCTGATTCTGCAAAGCAATGGCTACATGCTCCGCCAACATCTCCAGCAGTCGTTGGTCGTCGGCCGTAAACGCCTTGATCCGGTTGCTTTCCAGCACCAGCGCATACTCACTTTTTCCTTCAACCAGCACCGGCACCACCAGTTCCGAACGGGTGGTGGGAATAGCCGGAATATAGTCCGGGTCCAGCCGCACGTCTGGCACATTGATAGATTGCCCCAAGCGAATTGCCCGGTTGGCAATACCCCGCCGCGGCGTACTCTCCAGAAATTTTTCATTCTCCTGCAACAGTTCCTCTGCTTGGTAAAAATCCGCATTGACAAACGTGCGCAGCCGGTCGGTCGTCTCATTGCGCTGCACCACACAAGCATTATCCGTCGCCGGGAACGCCTCGATTATCTTTTCCATCACCACTGGGAAAATATCATCCTGCCCCAAACTACCGCTGATCACCGGGGTGATGTGCCTCACAACTTCCAGATGCTGCCGCCGTTGTTCGGCTTCATCATGCAGCGATGCCCGTAAGATTGCCAGGGAGGCCAGTTGGGCAAACAAATGCAGGATATTCAACTCGGCTTTGCCAAAGCGATGATGGAAGTTGTAACCAAAGAACATACAGCCTACCCGTTCTTCCCCTACCCGCAGAGGGAAAGCCACGGCCGACTTCAAATCGTGCGCCGAGAAGAAAGCCTGTTTTAACTCCGGCATCTCGTCCATATTCTGGGCCACAACATGCCAATTTGATTTCCATACCTGCTTGACGATAGCCGGCGCTTCATTAAAATATTCGCCGGC
>JALUPA010000621.1 GCA_027054335.1 Ardenticatenaceae bacterium | reverse complement strand
CCGTTGGGTCATTCTGGGCGCATTGACCGGTATTGCTTCCGGGCTGACCTACGTGTACCACATTCCGGTGGAAGGGTTGGTCATCGGCTTGTTTTTGCTGGCGACGGCCGTTCAGCGGCGGCGCATCCCCTGGCGGGTGTGGTTGGGCGGCGCTGTCATCCTGCTTCCCCTGACGCTGATGCTGGGCTATTACGCCATCTCCGCCAATCAGGACCCGTATTTTGCCCACTATGCCCGCGTGGATCACGTCATTCCGCCGCCAACAGTGGCAGCGCTGCTGGTGGGCTTAGGCTTTTTGGGAGTGATAGCTTTGTTTGGTGTGAGGAGATGGGTGCAGGACGGCCGTACCTGGCTCGTTCCCCTTTGGATTGCCGCCAATTTGTTGTTGCTTTACCTGCCCATTGTCCAATTTTCCGGCCGTTTTGCCCTGGGGTTGATTGTGCCGGTGGCTACGTTGGCGGCGTATGGTTTGGAGAAGGTGATTTTACCGCGGTTGCAGGCAGGAGATTTTTACGGCCGTTTCTCCCGCTACACCGCTACCCCCGAAGCCTCCTTACGCCGCCTTTTTCTTTTCCTGGTCATCCCCAGCACCATTCTGCTGCCCCTGCTCTTAGCCCGCAATGCTCTGGATACGCCCGACTTTCCCCTTTATCTGTCCCGCAGCGAAGTGGCTGCAGCCGACTGGCTGGCGGAACAGTCTGATTCCGGCCAATTGGTTCTGGCTTACTATCCCATGGGCAACTATTTGCCCCGCGTCTTTTCCGGTAAAGTGTTCTTGGGGCAGTTGGATTTCACCACTGATTTGGATGACAAGTTGAGTGACGTAGAGCAATTCTGGCGCGAAGATACATCAGATGAATGGCGTGAAGCTTTTTTAGCAGAATGGGGCATAGATTACATTTACCAGGGCCAATACGAAAACGAAATCAAACAGGGAGATGTTACGCCGCCGGGTAAAGTTGTCTTTCAGAATGATCAGGTGATAATTTATCAAACAGAGATTGGAGATTAGAGATTATGTAGAGCGACTTTCAAAATCGCTCTACGCTCGCAACTATCTCCAATCTCAGCAGATCCAAATTTCAAACTCTTTAGCCGCGGATTATGCGGATTAGCGTGGATTTTTACAAATTTAATCCCGCAAATCCGCGCAATCTGCGGCAAGAAAGCGGGATTTTGGATATACTGAATCTCTAAAAATAATCGAGGATTACACAATGAGTCAACCGAAAAAACTGCATTTAACGTGGACGGGTAACAACTGGGATTATAACGTGACCTTTCCCTCCGGGCGGGAGGTTTTGCTGACCGCGCCGGGCGGCTCTTCAGAAAAAGGAGCGGGGCCGATGGAATTTATGCTGGCTGCCGTGGCTGGCTGCACCGGGGTAGACATGCTGTCTATCCTGCAAAAGATGCGCGAAGATGTGCAGGGCGTGGACGTGGAGATCAGCGGCGTGCGGGCTGATGATTACCCCATGGTGTACACGGAAGTGCATCTGGTCTACACAGTCACCGGGCACAACATAGATGAAAAATCCGTGCAGCGGGCAATTGAACTTTCCATGACCAAGTATTGCTCGGCCAGCATCATTTTCAAGCGGGCCGGCGTCAAGGTGACGACGGAATACCATATTGTGGAAGTCTCATAGACATGACAGGTTTCTGAAAACCTGTCATGTCTTGAGTTTACCCTTTCTTTTTGCCATATTCACGGTTTGATTACGGGGCAGCACGGCCGTATACGCTACCATCCCCTCATCTGTATGAAGTTTACAATGAGGAGTTGTCTGTTTTATGAATAGAGTAACGGCCGTGTCCCTGGCTTTTATTTTTGCTGTCATCACTATTACCTGGCTCGTTTTGGCCGGCCAATTTGCTCGGGCAGAAACAAGCCGGGCTGTTCCCACGCTGGTTGCCCCAGGGAATGAGGCCAGTTGCACTGGCAATAACTTGCTGGCAAATCCTTCCTTTGAAGGTGAATATACCACTTACCAACTGGCCGCACCGGGACATCCCGACTGTGGCGGCGTGACCTGTGAGCGGGCGCAAATGGCTCCGGAATGGCATCCTTTCTGGCGAGATACTCCCCGCGACGAAAGCTGGATGAATATTATGCCGGAGTACAAACCGTCCTTGCCCTCCGAAACGCCGCCCCGCGTGCGCAGCGGTGAAAAGTCGCAGCATTACTTCTCCTTTTGGACGACGCATGAAGGGGGGATGTACCAGCAGGTGACGGCCGTACCCGGCGGCCAATACTGCTTTTCTCTTTGGGGGCACGCCTGGTCAGCCCGCACCACACTGCCCGGCTACGTCAGCGACCCCAACGATCACGGCTTCCTGAACCAGCGCGTAGGCATTGACCCCACCGGCGGTACCGATTGGCAAAGTCCCAATGTTGTTTGGAGCGAGATGCGGCTGCAATATGACGAATTTGGTGAGTTTGTCATTTCCGCTACAGCGCAGGCCGATACTATTACCGTCTTTGCCTGGTCGCAGGCTACCGTTCCCGTGAAGCACAATGACGTGTACTGGGATGACGCCACTTTGACCTTGCAGCAGTACGCGGCTGTTTTCCCCGCCAATATTGCCTACATGACAGACGTGGACGCGCCGGAAACGATCACGGCAACAGTGGGGATTAGTATGACGGGCGGGATGACGTGGACGGCCGTTCTCTCTCCATCCGGCGCCCTCACCCCCACCCTCAGCGCCACGTCCGGCAGCCAGCCCGCCGATTTGCTGGTGACAATTGACAGCAGCGGGCTGGCT
>JALUPA010000620.1 GCA_027054335.1 Ardenticatenaceae bacterium | reverse complement strand
AGAAGCGGTCGTCGTCTACAAAGAGAATCCGGCCGGGGATTTTGTGCTGCAAGACGAAGTCGGTGGAAACAGCGGGATTGTTGAGGGACACGGCCGTGACCTGCGTCGTATGCGCCAAATCTTTAGGTGCGTCGGCCGGGACGTCAATTGCCAGTACTGTTTCCGCGGCTTCGCATGGCCCTAACGTGAGCGTCCGTGTGACCAGGGCGGTGTTCCAACTGGTAGTGCGGGTACGCAAATAGAGCGTGTCCGTCAACGTCTCGCTTAAATTGCGCAGGGTGACGGTGTACACCAGTTGCTCGCCCGGCAGTGCAAAATCAGCCACGTTATCCGGGCTGAACTGCGCCCCAAACTGGATGCGCGGCGAATCGAAATAAGCCAACGTGCGCTCCAGGATAGCCGCCCGATCCGCCCCGTCGCTGACCCCTTCCAGACCAAAACCCAGGTAGCTCAGGCGGAAGGGCTGGCAGTGGCCTGATTGTAACCCGGCATTCAGGCCGTCTTCATAATAAAAAGTGGGTCTGGTTAAGGAGTCGGCGCGCGGGCGGGCGGCGTCGGCAAACAGTTGGTTTTGGGCGCTGTCCGGGCCGTTCAGGGTGAGCTGAATACCGGCGTAATCGGTACCGGCTGCCCCGGCAATGGTTTGGGTGACGTAAGCTGCCCCTTGAAAGGTGGCTTCCAGAAGGGTATACCACCAATATTGTACGCTGACCAGCCCATCATAAAAGCCCACATTTTGGCCGCTGACCAGCATGTTGCCCCCTGCCCCCAAATAGTCGGAGATGACGCTGCTGGCTCCCATGTAGCCGGGTGAATCCTGGGGCGCTGACCAGATGACGGCGTCGTAGGGCAGCAAATCAACTGCGGCGGGCACGTCGTTCAGCGGCTGGCGGATGGTCCAGATGTCGAAGGGGTAGCTGAGGGCGGTCAGGCTGGCGGCGTAATAGTCGGCCTGGGATTGGTAGTACCACTGCCCGGAATCTACCAGGAGGATGGCGGGGGCGCTTTCCAGGGAGAAGTTTTGGCTGACGGCCGTACCTGGCGTAATCAGCACGTTGGCCTGGCCCAGTTTGTGTTCCGGGGCAGTGGCCCGTACTTTGTACGCGCCGCTGGGCAGGGTGATGGTGTAACGGCCGTTCCCGTCTGTGGTTGTTTGCGCGGGCGTGCCGTTTACTGTCATTGGCACGTTAGCCATTGGTTCCTGTGTGGCTGCATCCCGCACAAGGCCGCTGACTGTGCCGCCGGGCAGCCGCGTCAGGGTGATGTCGTGCGGGGTCGTTTGTCCGCCAGTCAGGTTGATGTTCCCGGCGGCGTAAGCGGCGTAACCGAAGGGCTGGCTGGCGATGGCGTAGCTGCCGGGCTGGAGTTTGGCCTGGTAACGGCCGTTTTCATCCGTCACAAATTGCAGTTCCGCGCCCAATGGCGTAGTGATGGTCACGGTCACGTCCGGCAAAGGCTGCCCATCCCCCCGCACGATGCCGTTGAGGGTGGCGGGGTTCAGTTGGCTGGCAACGGCGGCGTATACGTCCAGTCGGCCCCAGCCGCTGTCCATGTTGGGCTGGGTGGTGGAGATGGGTACGGCCGTTTGCGCCAGAATATCGTTGAGTTGCTGCCGGTTCAGGGCGGGATTAGCGGACAAAAGCAGGGCCATCGCTCCGACGGCGTGAGGCGTAGCCATCGAAGTGCCGTTGTAATAGCCGTACTGCCCGTTCGGCAAAGAGGAGAGGATAGCCGTGCCGGGGGCGACGATCCAGGGCTTGATCTCGTCCGTAAGGGGGGAAGGGCCGCGAGAGGAGAACCAGGCCAGAGCGTCAATATCGTCACTGGCGCCGATGGCGAGGGTGTCGGTGTAGCTGGCAGGGGAGCCGATGGTGCCTTCCCACGGCCCGCTGTTTCCGGCGGCAAAGACGGGGATGATACCGGCGGCGTGCAGGGCGGCTACGTCTTCCACAAAAGTGGTGACAAAGCCGGAGCCGCTCCAGGAGTTGTTCACGATGTCCGGGGCCAGGGCGGGATTGCCGGCCGGGGCCATGATCCATTCAAACCCGGCGTGAACGTCGCTCTCGTAGATGAAGCCAAATTCGTCAGCAATGCTGACGGCGATCCATTTGGCCCCAGGGGCCACGCCGATGCCGTTTTGCCCGGCGGCTGTGCCGGCGACGTGTGTGCCGTGCCCCAGCAGGTCAATGGGGGTCGTTTGGGTGGGGATGGCGGTGTGGTACCAGTTGCCCGTGTGGTCGAAAATGCCGCCGCCCAGGTTGCCCCGGTAGCTGCCTATCAGGTCGGGGTGCTGCCAATCTACGCCGCTGTCCATGATGGCGATGGTGACGCCGGCGCCGTCTACGCCCAGGCCGTTCCAGACGGCGGGCGCGCCGATGCGCTCGATGCCCCAGCTTTGTATGGAGCCGGTGGTGACGGCCGTTGCTTGCAGCAGGGTCAAATACGGGTCGTCTTCCGGTGGTTTGATGGAGGCAACCTGGGCGTCAGGCCGGATTTGGCGCACGTCGGGCCGGGCGGCCAGGGCGTTAATGGCGGCGGCGCTGCCGGTGGCGGCAATTTTGTTAACGATCCAGAAGGAGCGGTACTGCTCAATTTCTCCGGCGGCTTGCAGGCTGTCGAGGTTTTGTTGCACGGCGGCCTGGCTGGATACGGCCGTTTGCTGTAACTGGTTGATGACGTCGGTTCGTTCTGTTGCTGCACTTAAGTTGGCGGTTTGAGCCATGTCTATGATGAAGGGGATACGGCCGTTGGGGTTTTCCTGCATTTGGGTGAGC
>JALUPA010000619.1 GCA_027054335.1 Ardenticatenaceae bacterium | reverse complement strand
TCCTACCCCCCGCGCCGGGTGAAGGCCGCTGGCGCTGGCTGCTCGTCGCTCCCTGGCTCTACCTCAGCGGCGCGCTCATCTTCTCCTACCTGACCTACCTCGACCCGCTCAACTTCGGTGAACTGGAATGGGTGCGTAAACTGGAATGGCTGCCCACGTTGGGGTTGTTGGGCACGGCCGTATTCGCCACCCTCTTCCACAAATTCAGAAGTTCAACTTCTTTGAGAAGTTGAACTTCTTGAGTGAATTAGCTGCGAACCGGCAATTTCGCCATTTCCATAACTAACCGCAAGGCTTCATTTACCGCCTCTGCTGTAGGAAAAGCGTGAGCCACATTCGGATCAAGCAGCACCAGATTAGTCCCGGCCTTATATCGTTCAGCGTATTTACCCTGTTCGCCATCCTTCAAAAGGGTAACTAAATCATATTCCGGCCGCAATTCATCATCCATCCCTGAAATTCCCTTCTTCATATGCTTTTCTCTCATCTCGCGTCAATTCACGAGCGCTAATGATGCGAATCCGATCACCCCGTTCTGCATGCGAAATCATCAATAATCTTGAATCATCCGTCAAACCGACAGTAATATACCTATTTTCCTCAAGCGAGTGATCAGGATCGCATACAGTCATAGACAACGGGTCACCAAAAATTGTAGACGCTTCCAAAAATGATACCCCGTGTTTCTTCAGATTCACCTCAGCTTTTCGGGGATTCCATTCAAATTCCATGAACAAAGTATAGTCGGGATACGGTCGTTTTTCCAGCCCATGTCACTCCGTTAAGATAAGACATTATTCAAATGGTATGATACACACTCCATCCTCCACCGCCAGCCCGCTGTTTGTCACCCTGACAAAATACCGGCCGCGCCGCACCGCCTCCTCCGGCATTCCCGGCGCCAGCAGGCCAAACAATTCCGCCTGCAACTGCGCCCCCCGCAAGCTGCCAAATAGATGAGAAACAGCGCCAAATAGCCTGATTTTTGCCCCAACAGTTGCCATCCGCCGCCAAAAGTATTACAAATAAATAAACAACTCGCAGCATCGTAACCTATCTTACGTTTGACCCATTTCATAATAGATACTCTACACGCGGTAGTCAGAATTATAAAGTAACTGAACAAGAGGAAATTCATGACAATCATATTAGCCATCATCGCCGGGACGGGATTGGGCTATATTTTCGAGCGGGGCGATTTTTGTTTTCACAGCACGTGGCGCGGGCTGGCGCAGAAACCGCGCCAACTCGATCTCTTCCGCGCCTACCTGCTGACCATGCTCATCGCCATCCCCCTGGTGCAGGGCATGAAGGCTCTGGGCTGGATTGATCCCTGGATTCCTCCCTTTACCTGGCAAGCCAACATCATCGGCGGTCTGATTTTTGGCGCGGGGATGGTTGTGGCCGCTTCCTGCATTACCGGGCTGTTTTACAAACTGGGTCACGGCATGGCCGGGGTGTTGGTCGGATTGGTCTTCTGGGCTTTGGGCGACGTCCTCACCTACCTGGGGCCGCTCCAGCCGCTGCAACAAGCGCTGCGGGGCAATGTCATCACAGTTAACGGCCAAAGCGCCACCGTTACAAATTTGTTTGGCCCGGCCGGCTGGCTGATTTTGACCGTACTAGCTGTTGCCGCCATTGTTTATTTGGTGCGCTCGCCGGTAAACGGCCGTAACCCTCTCTGGAATTGGCTCACATTAGGCGTCGCTACCGGCCTGTTCATGAGTTTTGCCTGGCTGCTGGCCCGTCAAGGCGGCGCCAACTACACCTACGGCACATCCGGCGTCCCTTCCGGCATTGTTCAGGCCCTCACCGGGCAAGGCGGCGGTGGATCGCTCTGGATACCCGTCACGCTGGTCATGCTCGTCCCCGGCGCACTCATTGCCGCCAAACGTTCCGGCGCCTTCTGGCTGCGTGGCGAGACCATGCGGCGCTACGTAGAATTGGGCGCAGGCGGTTTTCTAATGGGCGTAGGCGCGGGCATTGCCGGGGGCTGCAATCTGGGTCATTCTCTGGTCGGTGTTCCCTTGCTTTCGCTGGGCAGTATCACCAGCACTATCGCCATGGCCAGCGGCGTCATCATTACCGCCACGGCCGTGCGCCTCTGGCAATCACGCCAAAAAACGGCCGCAGCGCCCCAAACCGCGTAAGCTGGCTCACACTTCTTTTTGTAAGATCGTCGTAATCTCTTACCGCTATACTGGAAAAATCTGTAGCCCGATTTTGTAAATCGGGCGGCGATTTACAAAATCGCCCCACATCTTGAAGTAAATTATGGCAAAAATACTTTTCTGTCACCCCATGTTTTTGAGCAAAAGCCCCGAAGAGCAGGCGGCGGGCAGCCCCTACTTCCCGTTGGGGCTGCTCTATCTGGCCAGCTACGTGCGGGAACGCGGCCACCAGGTCGCCATGTTTGACGCCACCTTTGCCGCAGACGAATCCGCCTTTGCCGCCGCCCTGCAAGCAGAACAGCCGGACGTGGTGGGCATCTCCGCCCTCCTACCCACGCAGGAGATGGCCTTGACGCTGGCGCAGATGGCTCAGGATGCGGGTGCAGTCGTAGTCATCGGCGGCCCCGATCCTACGAAGAAGCCGGATTTTTACGCCGCCCAGCCGCAAATTGACATTGCCGTCCATCACGAAGGCGAGCAGACGATTGCCGCTTTGCTGGATTTGTATGACGCCGGGCAGTTAACGGCCGTATCCCTCCACAATGAACCAGGCATCGCTTTTGCCGATAACGGCCGTATCATCATCAACCAGCCCCGCCCTCCCATCGAA
>JALUPA010000618.1 GCA_027054335.1 Ardenticatenaceae bacterium | reverse complement strand
TTGGCCTGACCGGGGATCAACTGGAATATTTGGGGCAGCAAGCAGGTACGGCCGGGCGCAAATGCAGCCGCCGCGACCTCCCCCTGGCGCTGGCCGCCGGAGAAGACGGCGCGACCACCGTCGCCGGTACCATGATTCTGGCCCACCTGGCCGGCATTGAACTGTTTGCCACCGGCGGCATCGGCGGCGTCCATCGCGGCCATCCCTTTGACGTCAGTGCTGATCTGGCCGAACTGGGGCGCACACCAGTCACGGTGGTCAGCAGCGGGGCCAAATCCATTCTGGATTTACCGGCCACCCGCGAAGTGCTGGAAACCAACGGCGTGCCCGTCATCGGCTATGGTGTGGCTGAGATGCCTGCCTTCTTTGCCCGCAGCAGCGGCCTGCCCGTAGACGCGCGCCTGGACACGCCGGAAGCGGTAGCCGCCGTCATCCGCGCCCGGCGCAGCTTGTCTCTGCAAAACGGCATCCTGGTCACCGTCCCCGTTCCGGAAGCGGACGCCGCCGATCCGGCCGAGATGGAAGCAGCCATTGCCCAGGCTACGCGAGAAGCAGACGCTCAGGGTATTCACGGCCCGGCAGCCACCCCCTGGCTGCTGCGCCGGATGGTGGAATTGACGAACGGCCGTAGTCTGCAAGCAAACGTGGCTTTATTAAGGAATAACGGCCGTGTCGCTGCCCAAATCGCTGCGGCCCTCAGCCAAACAGGCTGAAAATCTGCATTTCCATCAAGACCATTATTTGAGTATAATACGGCTTGGACGAGGTTATAGGAGCAAATAAATAAAAGAACCGTTCACCTCTCAATTCGGGTATAATCTCAAGACGTACACTAAAAATATTCAAGCTGTAACTTCCCGCAGCAATGTCTGTCAGACAAAACAATCCAGACACATATGAAAAAATCTTTGGCAGCAAGAATTCTTAAAGAATTCAGAAATCTGAACAGGTATATCACAGTAGTGGCTGTGTTCTTGTTTCTGTTTTTGCTGGCTGCCTACCTCTTCATTTACGTATACCTGTTCCCCACCGAACCACTTACCTGGATTCCCGGTCTCGTCATCGTGGCCATCATTTATTGGCTGGCAATTGGTACCATTTACTTCCTCGTTGATAAATACAGCGTGCGTCTGCGCAATTTAATTGTACAGGCTGTGGGAACTGAATTACAGCAGTTGCGGGCAGCCAACAAACGGGCCGAATCACTCCAATCCATGGCTTCTGTCATGCGGGCTACCCTGAGTTTTGAAAAAGTGGTGGAAGAAGCGCTGAACGTGTGCAGCCTGACAATTGAAGAGATGGGTGTACCGGCTCACGCATTGGTCGGGGCTGTATTTTTGTATAATGGGGACGAACTGATACCGGTAGCCACTCGCCGTTTTACCCAGGCCGACGTGGCCCGTTCCCTGCGCGGCCAGCAAGGGATTGTGGGGGAGGCTTTGCAAGCGGCCGAACCCCTCACCACTGATAACCCTAAACAGGACCCGGAATTACGCACGTTTATGGCCTTCCAGAGCTGCCTGACGGCCGCTTGTATTCCTTTGCGGGCCGGCTTTCAAATTTTTGGGGCCATTGTGATTGGTTCGACGATGGCTGTCAAATTCGACAAGGAGCATTTTGAGTTGTTCGATGCTGTAGCGGATCAGGCGGTGATTGCCCTGCAAAATGCCCAGTTGTACCAACGTCTGGAAGAGGAAAAACAGCGGATTATCCAGGCGGACGAGGACGCCCGTAAAGAGTTGGCCCGCGATTTGCACGACGGCCCGACGCAAAGTATTGCCGCTATTGCCATGCGCATCAACTACATTCGCTCTCTGCTAAGCCGTGACCCGGAACAAGCCTTGATCGAGTTGGGAAAAGTCGAGGAATTGGCCAAGCAGACGTCGAAGGAAATCCGGGGGATGTTGTTTACGTTACGGCCGTTAGTCCTGGAAACACAAGGCTTGTCGGCCGCAATAGAAACATTAATTGACCGCATGAAAGAAGCAGACGACCTCAACGTCCGGCTGGTTGGCGGTGAGAATGGCAATCTATTAGACGAACACGCCCAAAGCGTCGTGTTCTCCATCGTGGAAGAGGCGCTGGGGAATGCCCGTAAGTATTCTCAGGCCAATTTGATTGAAGTACGCTTCTGGCAGGAAGACAACCTGTTTGTTTCTGTTATCCGGGATGATGGTGTGGGGTTTGATACCCAATCAGTCAATAAAGATTACAGTTCCCGCGGCAGTTTAGGCATGGTCAACATGAAGGAACGGGCGGAACGGGTTGATGGTTCGCTGCGTCTGGAATCCACGCCAGGGCACGGCACGTCTGTCACCCTCGTCGTGCCGCTGGACAAACACGGCCGTCGCCAACGCCAACGCCAAAAAACCTGAGTTTTGCCTTTTTGTCGTGTCTGCCGCCCCCTCATTTTCCGTAATTAAGGCCTTACCCCTCTGGTTAATCGCCGGTCTTAGCTTTTTGGGTTATTTATTACTGGCCCGCTGGTTTCCCCTCCAGCCCCACTTCAATCTTTATCCTTTAGCTGACATTCGTGATTTCACCCCGTCGCTGGGTGCAGGACTGGCCTACGGGCTGTTTTTGCTGGCTTTGTTCGGCCTGTATGCTCTGGCTTATCAACGTGTGCGGCAAATGACCGTACCGCCGCGGCTGGCTGCGATTCTGCTGACGGCCGTCCTCTTCTGCCTGCCTCTGCTGCAAACTTTCCCCGTCAACGCGACTGACATTTATCGCTACGTCATCCGGGGGCGCATAGCCAGCATGTACGGTGAAAATCCGTATGAAGC
>JALUPA010000617.1 GCA_027054335.1 Ardenticatenaceae bacterium | reverse complement strand
AATACGCCTCCGCCCACACCCACGCCTACGCCGACCAATACGCCGGCACCCATGCCGCCCGCGCCGCCGGCAAATCTGGCGGCGATTTATTACAACAAAGGTGGTATCCGGCCGCTGGCGTTTGACCCCATTGTACCGCAAAGCTATGTTTCTCTCTCTTGGCAGCCAGCCCAGGCGGCGAGTGGCGTGACTTATAATGTTTACCGGAGCAGCGCCGCTCCTGTGCCGCTGGACGCCGCCCACCGCATCGCTTCCGGTTTGCGGTTTGGTTCTCTGGGGGACAGCAACGGCCGCGTAGGAGATTACTACGTCGTCACGGCGCAAAACGCATACGGGGAAAGCGGCCCTTCCAATACGGCCCAGGCCATGGCAGATTGCGGCTGGAACTGTTGGTACGCATCCGGGCAGTTCGGCCCGGCCGGGGCGCGGCGGGGGTACGTTACTCGATCGGCCGGGGCGCGGCCGTTGGCCAAACCGGCGCGGCAAACCACCTCCCCGCTCAGCGTGACCGTCATCACCTACGAATATGACCCGCTTTACCGGCTGACAAATGCCAGCTATACTGGCGGCATGGCGGCAACATACAGCTACGTTTATGATTCTGTGGGCAACATGACCGCTTATACGGAAACCGTCGGGGCCAATACCACCAGCGTGACCCGCACCTTTGACCGGGCCAACCGGCTGCTCAATTCAGTGGAGAATGGCAGCGTCGTAACAGGTTACGGATACGATGGAAACGGCAATCTGATATTTATTGACCCGCCGGATGGCAACGACGCCGTCTTTTACAGCTATGATCAACGCAATTTACTCACAGAAGCGCGGGCGACAATGAATCAGGTTATTACGGCCGAATATCTCTACAACGGCGACGGCGGCCGGGTCCAACAAATAGACTACAGCGGCGCGCAGCCCGTCACCACCACCTATCGCAACGACAACCTCGGCCTCTCCCAGGTACTCATTGCCGATAATGGCGCTACTCAAACCGCCAACCTGTACGGCCTGGATTTGCTCCTGCAAGACGACGGGGCGCAAACCCGCACCCTGCTCACTGACGGCCTGGGCAGTGTCCGTCAAGAAATGGCGGCCGACGCGCTGGAAACCGCCACCACTTACGAACCATACGGCAATGTGCTGGCCCAAACCGGCCGCAGCGGCACCGTTTACGCCTTCACCGGCGAGCAGTTTGACGGCAGTACAGGCTTACTCTACCTGCGGGCGCGGTATTACAACCCCGGCCTCAAACTGTTCATGTCCCGTGACCCATTCCCCGGCTATGCCTACAGACCCGCCACCCAGCATGATTACGCTTATGCAGGTAATAATCCTGTCAACAGAGTTGATCCAACGGGAAAAACTTTTGAAAATCCAGTCATTATCGGTGCAGGTGAAATAGATTACCGTGATTTAACCAGTTGGCTCTACCGTGAAATGATGCACAATATAAATGACCCGCGCCTGCAAGCGGTGGGAAGGGCTAACGAAATAGGCCATAATCGCCTCGTTGTTGGTACAACTTCTATTGGGTTAGGTTGTTTCCTTCCTGGAGCAGGTTTACAAATAGCTGGCATTTTTTCTTATGATTCTGCTAAAAGTCAATATGAAAGTTTAGTTGCTGACCAAATGCCTTGGGATTTCAAGCATTCTATAAAAAGGTTCTTGGGTGAAGGTATTACCCTGTGTTCTTCAACAGGTTGCAATAGTAACATTGAGTACTCGGTGCCAGGTAACATCCATTTTGGATTTGTTTCCGGTGAGGCGGGTTATGCAAATGCAATTACACACATAGGAGCTGGTGTAGCAGAAATTACAGATCCAGCGCATCATAATCCAGATGCAGAAAACTATTCGCAATATAATCCAAGTGGTAAATTCGGTCGTGTTGCTACACCGTGGGGAAATAGTTTTAACTTTGGTGATGACCCCCAAGATCACAAGGCCGTACAATTTGGCTTGCACCTTTACAAGACATATGGGCGGCGATTGACTTATGTTCAGTTTTTACAAGAATTAGGTACAGCGTTGAGTTCAACTTTTACCATCTTTTCTACACACCCACCAGATTTGATACCTGTACAACCTCAAATTGCTAAAGATTGGCCCTACGATATTGGTTATTTTAAGCCTGTGTTGAAATGATGGAGAAAACTATGCTTCTAACGTCAAAACTAAAAGCAAGACTGGTTTTTGTAATTGTTGTATTGTGGTTACTATGTTTTGCTGTTCCGTTTTTTTATTGGGTATTCGTTGGCCCCGTCTTTTGGATAACTAACGATCCAATTCCGGTAAATCCACCCAAGACTCCGACAGGGGATTTGTTATTAGATGAGATGCCGTTTCCTCCCGAATGGCAGATTGGTGTATGTGAACCTGATTGTAACCTCGCACCGAGTCAATCCTCACGAACTTTTTACAGAATCGGTTTCCCGGGGCATGTTCTTCAAGATGTTTTTTATTACCGCACAGAAAGAGATGCTTCCACCAAATTTGAGAGATATTACGAGACAGGCTCTGGTACTTTTACAGTTCCTGTAAAGATTAACTATTACAGCCCAATTGCTGACGAGCAATATGTGTATTGTGGTATTGTTGAACGTAACGGCATTAAAGTTTGCCAAGCAGGTCGGCGCTATGGTAATTATTTTATTTACTTTTATTTTGACATTGACACAGGTGACAATGATGGCCTCCCTTCTACCAAAGATATTGAACCTATATTGCAAGCTTTGGACGAGTTGGTATCTGAACGCTTGGATATTCCGCTGCCTAACGAGTAAGAA